>CAXTDZ010000004.1:0-13021 GCA_964243035.1 uncultured Lichenihabitans sp. | reverse complement strand
GGGGAGAAGGGCAAAACGGGCGAACGTCGGCGCGGGTCCGGACACAGGCACCGGCAGCGCCAAGCAAGCCTCAGGCCGCCCCGCCGCACTTGCCGGTCTTCACGTTGAAGTTGCCGCAGCCGAGCGGCTGCCGCCAGTCGCCGATCAGGTCCTTGGACCCTTCGAGGTAGGGCGACCATTCCTGCGCCACGACGAGGCCCGGGGTCTGCCACACGGTGTTCATCTGCCCGTCGGCCCCGATCTCGCCGATGTAGACCGGCTTGGTGATGTGGTGGTTGGGCATGATGGTGGAGAAGCCGCCCGACAGGTTGGGCACCGACACCCCGATCAGCGCGTCGATCACGGGGTCGGCCTTGAAGGTGCCGGCCTTCTCGACGCCCTTCACCCACGCGTTGAAGCCGATGTAGTGGGCTTCCATGGGGTCGTTGGTGGTGCGCTTGGGGTTCTTGGTGAAGGCGTGCCACTGGTCGATGAAGGCCTTGTTCTCCGGCGTGTCGATCGACTCGAAGTAGTTCCAGGCGGTGAGGTGGCCGACGAGCGGCTTGGTGTCCATGCCCGCGAGCTCCTCCTCGCCGACCGAGAAGGCCACCACGGGGATGTCGGTGGCCTTCAGCCCCTGGTTGCCCAGCTCCTTGTAGAAGGGCACGTTGGCGTCGCCGTTGATGGTGGAGACCACCGCGGTCTTCTTGCCCGACGAGCCGAACTTCTTGATGTCGGAGACGATCGTCTGCCAGTCCGAGTGGCCGAACGGCGTGTAGTTGATCATGATGTCGTCGGGCGCGACACCCTTGAGCTTCAGGTAGGCTTCCAGGATCTTGTTGGTGGTGCGGGGGTAGACGTAGTCGGTGCCCGCCAGCACCCAGCGCTTCACCGAGCCGCCGTCCTCGCTCATCAGGTAGTCCACGGCGGGGATCGCCTGCTGGTTGGGCGCGGCGCCCGTGTAGAACACGTTGCGCTGGCATTCCTCGCCCTCGTACTGGACGGGGTAGAACAGGATCGAGTCGAGCTCCTGGAACACGGGCAGCACCGACTTGCGGGACACCGAGGTCCAGCACCCGAAGGTCGCCACGCAACCGTCCTTGGAGATCAGCTCGCGCGCCTTCTCGGCGAACAGCGGCCAGTTCGAGGCGGGGTCGACCACCACGGCTTCGAGCTTCTTGCCGAGCACGCCGCCCTTCCTGTTCTGCGCGTCGATCAGCATCAGCATGACGTCGCGCAGCGTGGTCTCGCTGATCGCCATCGTGCCCGACAGCGAATGGAGGATGCCGACCTTGACGGTGTCCTCCGCGGCCGCGGCCGCGCCGAGGCGGCCCGCGCCGCCGAGGGCCAGCGCGCCCGAGGCGCCCGCCAACCCCAAAAGCGCGTCGCGGCGCGTGATCCGAACCTTGCCCATCGTGACGACCCCCTCGGGACTGCGCTTTCGCGCTGCAACACGGGCCGACCTTGCCGGCGAAGCTCAAGAACGCCCATACGTCGTTTGACGTAGGGTCCGGCCGCGGCACGGGCCATGCTTGGTCCCGGCGCGAGCCCCAAGGCCCCCATGACCGGACCGCAACGAATCCTGCCCGTGCGGCGCGCCTACAACCGCTGGGTCGCGAACGAGACGCTGGAAGACTTCGCGCTGCGCTTCACCGCCAAGGGCGCGCGGCGGTGGTCGGGCGCGCGGGTGTCGCAGACCGCCATCGGGGCGATCTCCTTTCTCGCGCTGGAAGCCATCGGGGGCACCGTCACGCTGTCCTACGGCTTCGCGGACACGGCGGCGGCGGTTCTGGTCGTGAGCGTGGTGCTGTTCCTGACCGGCCTGCCGATCAGCCGCACCGCGGCCCGCTGCGGCGTGGACATCGACCTCATGACGCGCGGGGCGGGCTTCGGCTACGTGGGCTCGACCGTGACCTCGCTCGTCTACGCGACCTTCACCTTCATCCTGTTCGCGATCGAGGCCTCGATCATGTCGACGGCGCTCGACCTGTGCTTCGGGGTGCCGCCGTGGCTGGGCTCGGTGCTGAGCGCGGGCGCCGTGATCCCGCTCGTCACCTACGGCATCACCTGGATCAGCCGCTTCCAGCTCTGGACGCAGCCGCTCTGGGTGGTGCTCAACGTGCTGCCGGTGGGCTTCATCGTGGCCCGCGACTGGCCGGCCGCCGTGGCCTGGACGACGTTCGCCGGCGCGGCGCCCGGGCGCGGGCTCGACCTTGCGGGGTTCGGGGGCGCGGCCTCCGTGATGCTGGCCCTGATGCCGCAGATCGGCGAGCAGGTCGACGTGCTGCGCTTCTTCCCCGCGCCGGACGGGACGGCGCGCCCGCGCTGGACCGCGACGCTGTCGCTGCTCGCCGCGGGCCCGGGCTGGATCGTGCTGGGCGCCCCGAAGCTGCTGTTCGGCTCGCTGCTCGCGACCCTGGCGCTCCGGCACGGGGTGCCGGCGGCCCACGCGGGCGAGCCCGCGCGGATGTACCGGCTGGCCTTCGGCGCGGTGCTGCCCTCGCCCGCGGCCGTCACCGCGCTCACGGCCTGCTTCGTGGTGGTGAGCCAGCTCAAGATCAACGTCATGAACGCCTACGCGGGCTCGCTCGCCTGGTCGAACTTCTTTTCGCGCCTCACCCACTCGCATCCCGGCCGGGTGGTGTGGCTGATGTTCAACGTCGCCATCGCCCTGCTGCTGATGGAGCTCGGCATCTACGGGGCGCTGGAGCGCATCCTGAGCCTGTTCGCGGTCGTGGCCGTGGCCTGGCTCGGCGCCGTGGTGGCGGACCTCGCGATCAACAAGCCGCTCGGCCTGTCGCCCCCCGGCATCGAGTTCAAGCGGGCGCACCTGTACGACGTCAACCCCGTGGGCACGGGGAGCATGGCGGGCGCCACGCTCGTGGCGCTGGTGGCCTCGTTCGGGTGGTTCGGCGCCGGGCCGCAAGCCCTGGCGCCCTTCCTGGCGCTGGGGGTCGCGCTGGTCCTGTCCCCCGCCCTCGCCTTGGCCACCGGGGGCCGCTTCTACCTGGCGCGCGCGCCAGACCCCGACCTCGCGACCCGCCCGTCCTTCACCTGCGGCCTGTGCGACCACGCCTTCGAGGCCGAGGACATGGCCGGGTGTCCCGCCTATTCCACCCGCATCTGCTCGCTGTGCTGCTCGCTCGACGCCCGCTGCCGCGACCTGTGCAAGCCGCACGGCCGGGCCGCGGCCCAGATCGGCGCCGCGGCGGGCGCCCTGCTCCCCGCCCGGGTCGCCCGGCGCATCAGCCCGCGGCTGGCCCGCTACCTCGCGGTGCACCTGGCCTTCGTGGCCGTGGTGAGCCTGGTGCTGGTGCTGATCTCGCTGCAGGCCGCGGGGTCCGGCGCGGCCGCGCGGGCCCTCATCGACCGGACGCTGCTGACCGCCTTCGCGATCCTGTTCATCGTGGCGGGGGTGCTGGCCTGGTTCTTCGTGCTCGCGCACGAGAGCCGCCGCGCGGCCGAGGACGAGTCGGGGCGGCAGACCGCCCTGCTGCTCCGGGAGATCGAGGCGCACGAGCGCACGGACGCGGAGCTGCAGCGGGCCAAGGAGGTCGCGGAAGCCGCCAACCTCGCCAAGAGCCGCTACGTGGTGGGGCTGAGCCACGAGCTCCGGACGCCGCTCAACGCCGTGCTGGGCTACGCGCAGCTCCTGGAGCGGGACGGCGACAGCCAGGCCACCCGCCGCAACGGCGTGCGCGTCATCCGGCGCTCCGCCGAGCACCTGTCGAGCCTGATCGACGGCCTGCTCGACATCGCCAAGGTCGAGGCGGGCCGGCTGCGCATCGCCCGCGACGAGGTGCGCCTCCACGACCTGCTCGACGGGGTCGTGGACATGTTCCGGCTCCAGGCGCACGGCAAGGGGCTCCGGTTCCACTTCGAGCGCCCGGCCGACCTGCCCGCGGCGGTCCGCACGGACGAGAAGCGGCTGCGGCAGATCCTGATCAACCTGCTGTCGAACGCGGTGAAGTTCACCGGCGCGGGCCACGTGGCGCTGCGGGTCGCCTACCGCAACGGGGTCGCCCGCCTGACCGTGGAGGACAGCGGGCCCGGCATCCCGCCCGCCAACCTCGCCACCGTGTTCGAGCCCTTCAACCGCGGCGCCGTGGAGGACGGGCAGGCGGTGCCGGGCCTGGGCCTGGGGCTCACCATCACCAAGCTGCTCGCCGAGCTGATGGGCGGCGAGGTCACGGTGGACAGCGAGCCCGGCCGGGGGAGCCGCTTCCACGTCCGGCTGCTGCTGTCGGCCATGGCCAACCCGGCCGCGGTCGCGGTCCGGCGCGTCGGGGGCTACGCGGGGGCGCGGCGGACGCTGCTGGTCGCCGACGACGACCCGGACCACCAGGCGCTCGTCCGCGACCTGCTCGAACCGCTCGGCTTCTCGCTGCTCTCGGCGCGGGACGGCCCGACCTGCCTGGCGCTCGTGGAGGACGTCCGGCCCGACCTGTTCCTCCTGGACGTGTCGATGCCGGGGCTGTCGGGATGGGACCTCGCCGAGGCGCTCCGCGGCGCGGGCCACGCGCGCACCCCCATCGTCATGCTGTCCGCCACCATGGGGGCCGCGCCTCCCCGGCCCTCCGGGAGCGGAGCCGTCGACGCGGTCCTGCCGAAGCCGTTCGACGTTTCGGCCCTGCTCGACGCGCTGGAACGCCTGCTCGACCTCCGGTGGACGGAGGAGGCGGCCGAACCCGCCGCGGCGGCGCCGGAGCCCGCCGCCGACATCTCCCCGCGCGACCGCGCCGACCTCCTCGGCCTGGCGTCGATCGGCTACGTGCGCGGGCTGGAGGCCAAGCTCGACCAGATCGCCCTCGACCCGTCCCGGCGGCCGGCCGTCGAGCGCCTGCGCGCCCGCGTGCGGCTCTTCGACTTCGACGGCCTCGCGGGCCTGCTGGCCGAGCGGGCCGATGGCTGAGGCCCCGCCCCCTCCGCCCGGCCTGCGCGGCACCGTGCTGGTGGTGGACGACACGCCCGACACCCTGGCGATGCTGACCGACGCCCTGGAGCGCCGCGGCTGCGCGGTCCTGGTCGCCACGAGCGGCGCCGCGGCGCTGCTGATCTGCGAGCGGGTCACGCCCGACGCCGTGCTGATGGACGCCGTGATGCCCGGGCTCGACGGTTTCGAGTCCTGCCGCCGGCTGAAGGCCATGCCCGCGGCGGCGCACGTGCCCGTGGTCTTCATGACGGCGCTCAGCGAAACGGAGCACGTCGTCGAGGGCCTCGCGGCGGGCGGCGTCGACTACGTGACCAAGCCGATCGTGCTCGACGAACTGTTCGCGCGCCTGCGGGTGCACCTCGCCAACGCCCGCGCGGCGCAGAGCGCCAGGCTGGCGCTGGCGGCGGCCGGCGGCTTCCTGCTGGCGGTCGACGGGGGCGGCCGGATCCTGTGGTCCACGCCCAGGGCGGCCCAGTTGCTCGACGGCCTGCCCGCCGACGGGACCGAGGCGGCGCTCCCCGCGTCGGCCCTGCCCGCGATCCTGGCCGCCATCGCGGCCGGGCCCTCCGCCGCGACGCTCGGCCTCCCGGTGGGCCCGGGGGGCGAGGAGCGCCTGGCGATGACCTACCTGGGCGGCGGGGGCGTCGGCGAGCACCTGTTCCGGCTGGCGCGCCGCGAGGCCGACGCGGAGGTCCTGCGCGGGCGGTTCGCCCTGACGGGGCGGGAAGCGGACGTCCTCGTCTGGATCGCGCGCGGCAAAACCAACCGGGACATCGGCGACATTCTGGGCCTCAGCCCGCGCACGGTGAACAAGCACCTGGAAACCATCTACCGCAAGCTCGGCGTCGAGAACCGGGCCTCCGCCGCCGTCCTGGCGAGCCGGGTGCTCGACGGCTGAGGGCGCGGGCGCGCCGGGGCGGGGTTTCAGGGCTCCGAACTCGGGTTAACACGAACGGTGCCGCGCGATGCCCTTCGCCCCGCGATCAGCGGGGAGAAGGGCAGAACCGGCGACCATTGACCTAAGTTCGGAGCCCTGGGGCGGGGTTCGATCGCGATTGACAAAGCGGCGGCGCCCCTCTACGCCCACCCGAGCGTCACGGTGCGGCCCCTGCGGTCGCGCCCCGGCGTGCCCGTTCCGGGCGCCCCGGGCGTTCGTGACGCGTCCAAACCGGTCCACTGCCAAGAAGCCGGCCGCGGGGCAGACCCGAAGGCCGGGGTGAACACGAGGATAAGATGTTCGCAGTCATCAAGACCGGCGGCAAGCAGTATCGCGTTGCCGCCGACGACGAGATCACGGTGATGACCCTGGAGGGGGCGGCGGGCGACGCCGTGAGCTTCGACCAGGTGCTGAGCTTCTCCGACGGGGCCTCCACCGAGGTCGGCACGCCCGTGGTGGCGGGCGCCACCGTGGCGGGCGAGATCGTCGAGCACGCCCGCGGCCCGAAGGTGATCGCCTTCAAGAAGCGCCGCCGCAAGAACTCGCGCCGCAAGCGCGGCCACCGGCAGGACCTCACGGTTGTCCGCATCACGGACTTCGTGATCAACGGCCAGTCGCGCCGCCCGGCCGCCGCGGCCCCCGCGGAAGCGGAGCCGCCCGCGGCCGTGGAAGCGGCGGCGGTCTGAAGGAGCGCCGGCGCCCCGACGGGGCGCGGCAAGGTCGGTCGAGGGGCGCGGGTCGGACGCGCCGCATCAGGGTTTCGGAGCAGGAACGATGGCTCACAAGAAGGCCGGCGGGTCGTCCCGCAACGGGCGCGACTCGGACGGGCGCCGCCTCGGCGTCAAGAAGTTCGGCGGCGAAGCGGTTCGCGGCGGCAACATCATCGTGCGTCAGCGCGGGACCAAATGGCATCCCGGCGCCAATGTCGGCTGCGGCAAGGACCATACCTTGTTCGCCCTCTCGGACGGCAAAGTCCTCTTCCAAACGAAAGGCAACGGCCGAGCTTACGTGTCCGTCGTAGCCATGGCGGACGCAGCGGAATAGGTGGGGATCCCCGACGAAGGACCCCCACCGGCACTCACAGCCCCGGTGGGCGGTTCTTCGGACAGCAGGGCAAGACCCTGACATCGCGTCGAACGGTCCAGGCCAGAACGGCAGCCCGACGAGGGCCCACAAGGGGAGGTGAGCGCACCTCCCCTTCGTCGTTTCCGAACGCGCGCGCCGACGCACTCGGGCGCGCGGGCCACGAGCGGGCTCACGCCGAGCCGCTCAGGACTGGGAGATCAGCGATGTTTCCCGAGATCACGCGGGACGACGTGTTCCGGCTGGAAACGCGGCGGCTCTGGCTGCGGTGGCCGGACCCGGGCGACGCCGAGGCGCTCGCCGCCGTGGCCTCCCAGCGGGAGGTGGCCGAGATGACGGCCCGCGTGCCCCATCCCTACCCGAGGGGCGAGGCCGCGAGCCGCATCGAGGACTGGCGCGCCCGGAACGCCCGGGGCCGGGCGTTGCTGCTCGCCGTGACCCTGAAGGGGGCCGACCGGCGCGCGGCGGGCACGATCGGGGTCGAGCCGCTCCCCACGTCCGCGGGGCTGTCGCTGGGCTTCCTGCTCGACCCCGCCCACACCGGGCAGGGCCTCGCCACCGAGGCCGCGCAGGCGATCGTGGACGCCACCTTCGTGCTGACGGCCGCGGCCGACGTGGAGGCGTCGGTGCGGGTCGTCAACCCGGCGGCCCGGCGCGTGCTGGAGAAGTGCGGCTTCCGCTACGAGGGGACCGTGCTGCAGGATTTTCCGGCGCGCGGCGGCCTGATCTCCTGCGACCGCTTCAGGCTCGACCGCAAGACCTGGGCGAGCCTGAAGCAGTGGCGGATGCCGGGCCTCGCGGGCTGCCTGCCGCGGCCCGGCCCGGCCGCGAGCCTGACGGCCCCGCCGGGCTGCGAGGACTGAGGGCGCGGCCCCTTCCGGTCCGGCTCGGGCGCGTTTGGCGCCGACGCACCATCCGCAAAAGCCCGTGCGACTTTTGCGGATCGTGCGCTATGTCATGCGGGGTGGAAGCGGAGGCTTGACCGTTATGCATCTCATCGGAACGATCATCATCGGGTTCCTGGCGGGCGTGGTGGCGAAATTCATCATGCCCGGCCCGAACGAGCCGCAGGGCTTCATCCTGACCGCCGTGCTCGGCATCGTGGGCGCCGTGATCGCGACCTACCTGGGCCAGGCGATCGGCTGGTACAGGGCCGACCAGGGCGCGGGCTTCATTGGCGCGGTGGTGGGCGCGATCGTCGTGCTGTTCGTGTGGAGCTTCATCCAGGGCCGGTCGAACGCGGCTTGACGCGTCCGGGCGCGGGGCGGGTCGACCCGCCCCGCCGACCTCTGCCGATGGTCAGCTCAGGTTGGCCTTGATGGGGCAGTAGCCGGTCGCGCCGCGGTAGGCGAGGTAGGAGCCCACCGCCAGCGCCAGGATGTTCAGGATCGGGTTCGGCCGGGGCCGGGCGGCCGCGGCCGCCATGGCGAGCCCGCCCACGACCGACAGGCTCCGCTCCCCCATCGAGATGTTCTGGTGTTCGGGGTGGGACAGGGCATTGGTGCTCGACATCGAATGAACCCTCCTCGACGCGCGGTGCCGGCGTCCAGCCCCGCCAACGCCCGACCGGGCGTTTGGCTCCCCCGCGGCCTGCCGCGCGCTTTGCGCGGGCTGCCGGGCTGTGCTTTACCCCGCCCCCGTGGAACCCGAGGGCTTGGACGCCGTGAACGCCGGATTTTTGGGGGCGCTGCTTCGCCGGGCCGCCGCGGACCCGGGCCGCGTGCTCGTCACCCTGCACGAGGGCGGGATCGACCGCGGCCTCACCCACGCCGAGCTGGTGGGCGGCGGGCGGCGGTGGGCCGCTCGGCTGAGGGAGGTCGGGGCCGAGCCGGGCCGCGTCGTGCTGATCGCCCTGCCGCTGTCGGCCGACCTGTTCGGGGCCTTCCTGGGCGCGCTCTTCGCCGGCTGCGTCCCCTCCCTCATGCCCTGCCCGACGCCCAAGCAGGACCGCACCCTGTTCTGGTCCAGCCACAACGCGCTGTTCGGGCGGCTGGGCGGCGGCGTCATGGTGACAACGGCGGAGAACCGCGCCGCGGTGGACGCCAACATCACGGGCGCGGCGCTCCGCGTGGCGGTGCCCGAGCCGGGACCCCAGGCCGGCGGCGACGCTGTTGCGGTCCACGCGTGGGCCGCGGCGGACGTCGCCTGCCTCCAGCACAGCTCCGGCACCACGGGCCTCAAGAAGGGCGTCATGCTGTCCTTCGCGGCGATCGACGCCCAGGTCGGGGCCCTCGCGGGCGCGCTCGGCCTGGAGGGGACGGACGTGGTCGTGTCCTGGCTGCCGCTCTACCACGACATGGGCTTCGTGGCCTGCCTGCTGCTGCCGCTCGCGACCGGCACGCCCGTGGTGATGCTGGACCCCTTCGCCTGGCTGGTCGACCCGCTCGCGCTGTTCGACCTCGTCGAGCGCCACCGCGGCACGCTCGCCTGGCTGCCCAACTTCGCCTTCAACCACCTCGTCAACGCCGCCTTCGACGACGAGCGCCGCGCCGACCTCGCCACCGTCCGCGCGATCGTGGATTGTTCGGAGCCCTGCAAGCCCGCCTCGCTCGACGCCTTCCGGCGGCGCTTCGCGCCCTGGGGCCTGCGGCCGGACGCCCTGCGGACCTGCTACGCCATGGCGGAGACCGTGTTCGCCGTGACGCAGAGCCCGCCCGGGGAGGCGCCGCGCGTGGTGCGGGTCGACCGCGCCGCCGCCGAGGCCGGCGGGAGCGCGTTGCCGCTGCCCCCGGGCGCCGCGGGCGGCGTGGACGTGGTGAGTTCCGGCCGCCCGCTGCCGGGCGTCGCGGTTGCGATCCTCGATGCGGACCGCCGGCCCGCCGCGGAGGGCGTCACGGGCGAGATCGCGGTCCGGGCGCCGTTCCTGTTCGCGGGCTACCACCTGGAGCCGGAGCGCTCGGCGCGCGCGTTCCACGACGGCGCCTACCTCACGGGCGACCTCGGCTTCACGGTGGGCGACGACCTGTTCGTGCTGGGCCGCCGCGACGACCTGCTCATCGTCCTGGGCCGTAACGTCTTCGCCCACGAGATCGAGGCGCTGCTGTCCGAGGTCCCCGGGCTGAAGCCGGGCCGCGTGCTCGCGATGGGGCTGCCCAACGCCGAGACGGGCAGCCAGGACCTGGTGGTGCTGGCCGAGCCCGGCACGGGCGACGCCGCGGCCGCGCGGGCGGCGGCGCGGGCCCGCGTCGAGGCCGTGCTGGGCGTCACGGTCAGGCGGCTTGAGTTCGTGGAGCCCGGCTGGCTCGTCAAGTCGACGAGCGGCAAGATCAGCCGCGACGCCAACCGCCGCAAATACCTGACGGCGCGCGGGGACGCGTGAGGGGCCCGACCCGCTCTCGCCCGGGCCGCGGCGCGGGGTGGGCAGGGCTCGGAACTCCGATTAATACGACCGGTGCCGGGCAATGCCCTTCGCCCCGCCCCGCGGGGAGAAGGTGCCCGATAGGGCGGATGAGGGGCCGGCCACCCGCTCGCATCCCCCCTCATCCGGCCTGTCGGCCACCTTCTCCCCGCGGGGCGGGGCGAAGGGCAGAACCGGCAGCCCTCGATCTGACCTCGAAGCCCTAGGGAGAGCCGCGCGAGGCTCGTGCCGTGCGGGGCGATGTGCTAACGAGCGCCCCTCGCGGGCGCTGCGAACGAAGGTTTGGAACGATGTCGGACGTGGCAGGCAGGGTTCGCGAGGTGGTCGCCACCTCCTTCGGCGTCGATCCCGCGACCCTGTCCGACCGGACCGCGGCGCGCGACGTGGAGGGCTGGGACTCGCTCGCCCACGCCACCCTGCTCCTGCGCCTCCAGCGCATCTTCAAGGTCCGGCTCGACGCCGCCAAGGCCAACGCGGCGCAGGACCTGGGCAGCCTCGCGGCCCTGATCGAGCAGACGCTGGGGCGGAATGCGTAGCGCGGTTCACCGCCTGCTGGTTCAAGGTTATCTGGGCGGCCTGATCTTCCCCCGCCTGCTGTCCGCGGCCTCCACCCTGATGCGGCGCCTGGAACGGCGGTTCGGCCGCGGCGAGGCGCGGGCCTTCATCTCCTACGACAACAGGATCCGCCTGCAATTCATGGTGCTGCAGGGCCGGGACGGCTTCCTGTTCCACCGCGACCACGACGCGCTGGACCAGATGGCCGGCCGCATCGCCTTCGTGCCGCGCCAGGTCGCGGTGTGGGTCGAGGCGCTGCGGGCGCGCGCGGCCTGGTGCGAGGCCAACGGCGCCGTCATGCGCGTGCTGGTCGCCCCCGAGAAGCACGTCATCTACGCCGACAAGCTGCCGCGCCTGATCCGGGTCGCGGACGCCCGCCCCGTCGCGCAGCTGCTCGAAGCCCTGCCCCCCGACCTCGACGGCAAGGTCCTCTACCCGGTCGAAGCCCTGCGCGCGGCCAGCCTCCGCCGGCCCACCTTCCAGAAGACCGACACGCACTGGACGTCGTTCGGCGCCTTCACGGCCTACCGGGCGCTGGTGGACAGCTTTGAGCCCGAGTACCCGCTCGAAACGGCCGAGGAAGAGGAGCTGACCTGGAAGGAGCGGGCCGTGATGGGCGACCTCGGCGTCCGGTTCGAGCGCGAGATCGGTGAAACGGTCGCGGTCGCCGATCCCGTCGCGGCCTACCGGCTGGTCTGGCAGAACCACAACTTCGGGCGCGGCGCGATCCACGTCTTCGAGAACGAGCGCCGCGACCTGCCGCGCTGCGTGCTGTTCCGCGACTCCTTCTCCAACGCCCTGATCCCGTTCCTGATGCGCGGCTTCTCGCGCATCGTGGCGGTCAGTTCGATGACCTGCCACTACGACCTGCTCGACCAGGAGCGGCCGGATGTGGTGCTGTTCGCGGTGGTCGAGCGCTTCCTGGCGACCTTCGGCAACGGCAGAACGATCCAGCTCCCGCGGGACGCGGCGCACGTGCCCTTCGAGGAAGAGACCGGGACGCCCTTGTCGACCATCCCCGGGCCGCCCGACTGAGGTCAGGGCAGCTCGATCCGGCCCGTCCGCTTGGCCTTGTGCTCCGGCTCGACGTGGATGGTGACCACGGCGCCGTCGACCGCCTCGCGCAGGGCGCGCTCCAGCCGGTCGCAGATGAGGTGGCTGTCGGCCACGCTCATGCCCCCCGCCACCACCAGGTGGAACTCGATAAACGTGACGCTGCCCGCGACCCGCGTCCTGAGGTCGTGGACCTCGATCGTGCCGTCGCTGTGGGCCGCGAGCACGGCGCCGATCGCCGCGATGCGGTCGGGCGAGGCCGCCTCGTCCATCAGCCCCGCGACGCTTTCCTTGACGAGGCCGTAGCCCGCCCAGACGATGTTGACCGCGACCAGAACCGCCACCAGCGGGTCCAGAACCTCGACGCCGGTTAGCAGCACCAGCCCGACGCCCCCCGCCACGCCCACCGAGGTGAGCACGTCCACGAATAGGTGGCGGCCCTCGGCGACCAGCGCGGGGGAGCGCGCGCGCCGCCCGCGCGCGAGCAGCACGAGCCCCCAGCCCGCGTTGGCGAGGGTGCCCAGCCCGTTGACGAGCAGGCCCGGCACGGGCGCGCGCAGCGCGTGCGGGGCCCGCAGCGACCCCCAGGCCTCGTGCAGGATGGACACGGCCGCGAGCACGATGCAGGCGCCCTCCAGCACCACGGCGAAATATTCCGCCTTGCCGTGCCCGAACGGATGGTTGCGGTCGGCCGGCTTGGCGCTGAGGCGGATCGCCATGAAGGCCGCCACGCCCGTGAGCACGTTGATGATGCTTTCCAGCGCGTCCGACAGCAGCGCGACGCTGTCGGTCAGCACGAAGGCCGCGTATTTGAGCGCGAGCACCAGGAGGCTCACGCCGATGCTGGCCGCCGCGATGGTGGAGGTTCTGGTCACGGCGGGGTCAATGGGCGCGGGCGCGGCGTTGTTCAAGATGGAAGGCCCGACGCCTCAACCGCCGAACAGGCGGTCCAGGAAGCCGCGGTCGTCGTCGGAGGGGGCGTCCGCGGCACCGGCGCCCGCGGGGGTCGAGCCGGGCGGCAGCAGGGTGTCGAGGCCGTCGCGCCGCACCGCGGCCTCGCGGCGGGCCGCGGCGGGGAGGATCGGCATCGGCGAGCCCGTCGGGCGGCCGGACGGGTCGCGGG
>CAXTDZ010000003.1:0-81831 GCA_964243035.1 uncultured Lichenihabitans sp. | reverse complement strand
GGTCGATCCCCGCGTGTGCGGGGGAGCCTCTTATACAGAAGTGCTTGAACGTGTTCACGATGTCAAACAGCGGCGCCTGCGATGTCGTAACGACAAGGGCCAGCGCGTCCCGTGATAGCGCTATAGGGTGCCGCGAAGCAGCCGCCCCATCAACAACATGCCATCGGCCTCGCGGATCCGCTTTGACGGCTCGCCTAGGTTGAGCAGGCCGATGCCGCCCGGCTCGCCAGCCGCGCGCCAGATCACGGTGAGACTGCCGCGCTTGAGGGTGTTGTGCCATTCCGTGAGCACGACGATCACGCGCTCCCGGGTGGACCTCGACATGCGCGGCCCGACGTACACCCCCGCCGACACTTCCAGGAGAAGCGAGCCGAGGAAGCCTCGGTAGCGATCCTCCACGTCGCGGGTGACGACCACCGTCAGGCTCACGTCCGGCTGTCCGGCTCAGGCATCCGCCGCTCTCTCGTCGCTCGGACCGCCGACGTCACCTGCCAACCCGGTTCCGCCGCCTGCACGCGCCGGCAGGTGCTCGGGCCCGAGCAGCGCTTTCACCCGATCGATCAGCGTCGGGATCAGTCCCGCCTCGTTGAAGAGCCTGGCCGCGCGCCGCCGGACGAGCCGGTCAACAGACTCGCCCGTGGCGGCCGCCTCTTTGGCGGCGCCGAACGCGATCGGCAGGGTGGCCTGCTCGCGCGCGAGGTCCGCCACGTCAAGCACGAAGCTTTGCCCGGAGTCCTCGTGGACGAAGCCGAGCTGCGGAATCGCGCCTGTGGCGGCGACCGCAATCGCCGCCGCGGCCTCGACGGCGCTGGCCGCGTGGTTGATGGCTTGGTTGGGCAGGTCGGCCGCGCCCGGGTCGGCGCGGTCGTAGCGCCGGCCGCGCCAGGGCACGCCGAAGCGCTCGGCCGCGAGCCTGTAGCTTTCCTTCACCCGCGCGCCCTCAATGCCGCGCAGCACGGCGATGTCCCGATGCGGCAGCACCTCGCCAAGCCGGAATGCGTACATGCGCCGCGCGACGGCCACGCGGGACTGGGGCCGGGCCCACAGTTCCGCCTGCCGGCGCGCCAGGGCGGACTGGTCCGGCAGGAGCGGCGGCGCCGTGTAGAACCGCACCCCATCCGCGCCCACCGCTGCGAGCGCGAGGCCGTGGCGCGCGAGGATGCGCAGCGCGTCGTGCGTGACGGACGAGCCCGGCCCGAGCAGCACAATCGACAAGCCTTGGTGAGGGATCTGCCAGTCGCCGGCCTGAAGCGCCCCCCCGGCGGTGGCGAAGCGCAGACACCCGTCCTCGACCCCGAGCCGCCCGCGGTCGAGGTAAAGGCAGCCGTGCCGGTCGGCGTGCGGCTGCCGCGCGGAGTCGAGGCCCAGTCTCCCGATCAGCACCGCAAAGCCTCAGGGTGCCGGGGCAACAAGGACCATGCCGAAGCCGAAGCTGCGGTGTCGGCCGAGGCCGCGGGCCAGCAGCGCCGCGAAGCCGTCCGGGTCGGACACGTCCAGGACGCCGTCCGCCATGACCTCGGGGCCCTCGACGCGCGCGTCGCCGCCGGCCTTCCCGCGCCCGGCATTGTCGCCGGTGTGGAGGCGCGACCGCCGCACGGCGCGCAGCGCGAGGCTCGCCGGTGCGGGCGCGGCGCCGCCGGCCCGGATGAAGGCCGCGAGGGTCCAGGCGCGGTACACAGCCTCCCGGTCGCTGCCCGGCGGGGCCTGAAGCAGGGCGTCGACCTCGCGCCCGCCCCCGCGCGGATCGCCGCGGCCCGTCCGCACCACCGGGCGCAGGCGGACCTGGAAGCGGTAGCGCCGCCCGGCCGCCCACCGCTCCGGCATGGGGTCCACGGCGAGGCGGTCGAGCCCGAGGGCCGCTTCGGCCTCGGCGAAGCACGGGCAGTCGAGCCGCTGAAGGGTCTCGTAGTCGCGTAAGGCCGCCGCGTCGTGGGGCGTGTAGGCCAGCAGCGTCTCGGGGCGTCCGCGCGCGGCGTCGAGCAGGCGGAACGGCTTGGGCGCGGCCGCGCCGAACGCCGCAGCAAGGGCGGCGTGGAGGGCGTAGCCGAGGTCGCCGCCGCGCGGGATCGCGCCCCGGCGCTGCCCAAAGGCGTTGAGCAGGGCGAGGTCCGGCTCGAGCCGGAGACGGTGAAGGCGGCCGCTCATCGCGCGTCCTCGTCCACGAACACGAGCCGGGCGCCCCCGTGCGGGCCCGAGCGCCACAGGCGCGCGTCCGTCACGCTGTCCCGGCGCCCGCCCGGGCCGGGCGGGGGTTCGCCGGGCGCGGCCGGCCACTGATGGGCGACGCGGTTCCCCTTGCCGAGCGAGCGCACGGCGGGCACGGCGTCCAGGGCCGCGCGCGCCGAGGCGGCGTCCACGAAGGGGTCGGCGTCCACGAGGGGCCGGGACGGCAGGCAGGGCTTGCGGCCGATGAACAAGGGCCGTGCCGGGCGACGAAGCGCGTCCGCGAGGTCGTCGAGGATCGGCGCCTCGTCGGCCGGGCGGAGGGCGAGCGTCAGCGTCGCCGCGATCCCGGCCCAGAAGTCGCGCTCGCGGAGGTGGGGCGAGCGGTAGGTCGCGGCCCCGCCTTCGCGCCCCTCGACGCCCCCCCGCGTCGTCCAGCCCCGGTCGCCGGCGCCGAGCTGCGCGGTCTGGAAATCACGCACGAGCTCGCGCCGGCCCTCGACACGAGACGCGAGCACGAGCCGGTCCTGCAGCCGCTGGAGCCGGTCGCGCTCGCCCCGGTCGTAGCCGAGCGCGTTGCCGAGCAGGCCCGCCACCATCGACAGGGCGGGAAACGGCGCCGCGACCCCCCGGTTGTCTACGACCGTGCCGCCGAAGGCCATCAGGGGCGCGTCGAGGCGCAGGATCAGGAAGCGCTCGGGTGCCATGTCAGGCCGCGCCCTCGCGCACCGCGCCTTCCGCGAAGGCGGCGAGCTCCGCCAAGGTCGCGCGGCGGAGGTCGCCCGCGTCGTGCGATAACCGCGTCATCACGCGGCGCGCCTCATGCGGGCCGTAGTTGCCGTCGATGTCGGCCAGCTCGTCAAGCAGCCGCCGCCGCGCCGCGGCCGCCACGTCGCCCCGCAGGGGCACGGGCTCGATGAAGGCGTTGGCGAGCGTGCGCGGCTGGCGTGCGCCGGCCTCGACGAGAAGCGTGTCGGCGTAGCTGTAGGGCGCGGTCGAGCCCTTCTTGGCGCCGGGCGACACGGTGGCGACGAGGTGGACGAGGCGGCGCGCGACCTCGGCCGCCAGCGCCCGGTCGGCATCAAGCCAGCGAGCGCGCTCCACCCCCGCCGTGTTGGACACCAGCGCCGGCACGTCCACGACGGCGTAGCCGTAGTAGAGCCCGCTCGTCAGCTCGGCGTCGAAGATGCCGGCCGCCCCGGTCTCGTCGGCGCCGGCGAGGTCGTCCACGGCCGTGACGTAGTCGATCTCCGTGTCGGCGGCATGGACCGACAGGGCGTGGGCGACGTGAACGGCCGCGTCGATGTTGGCCTCCGTGTCGGATGTCACCATGCGGCCGAACAGGGCGGCCTCGATGCCGCCCGGCATGGCGGTCTGGTCCCGCATGGCCTTGAACAGCGTCTTGGCGTCCTTGCCGAAGGCGTCCGCGGCCGCGGCGGCGTCCTTCGGGGCCGCCGCGGCCGCCACGATGGCGCGGGCCTTCTCGCGGAGAAAGCGGATCTCGGGGTGGCCGACGAGGAGCGGCTGCCGGCTTTCGGGTTTGTCGCCCTTGTCGCCGTAGAGCGCCCGCTCGAACGGCGCCGCGACCGCGTCCACGACCTCCTGATCTCGGCCGGTCTCCTCCGCCAGGCCGCGCAGCACTTCGCGGCGGATGGCGTGCTTGGATCGCTCCGCCACCGCGGCGCCCGGGATGCGGCGCAAGCTCTGGGGGTCGTCGGCCATCCGCAGCCGCCGCTTGATGGCCTGGGACGACACGCGCAGCCGCACGGCGCCGCCGAAGGCGAGGCGCTTGGCCAGGCCCGCCTCGTCGCGGTTAAGCAGGGTGCCGGGGTAGCTCGCCAGCCAGTGGAGCTGGAGGAAGCGCGCTTCGGTCATGGGGTGGTCGGACCTCCGGGGGTAGATCGGTCGGCGCCGCCACCGGCGCGGCGGTAGAAGTCGCGGGCGACCGCGAGGCGCGCGTCCTCGGACGCGTCGCCGTCGGGCCACTCGACCAGGCGCCACAGCGCCACGAAGTCGAGCGCCTCGACCCGCGCGGCCGCGAGGCGGCGGACGGCGCGCTCCAGCAGCGCGTCGAACGCCTCGCCCCGGGCGGCAAGCATCGCGAGAAGGCGGGCGTCCACCTGCTCGGGCTCGCGCTTGCCCCCGTCGGTGAGGAGGTCGCGCAGGGCGTGCCCGATCCTGAACCTGGGATCCTTGCTGCCTGGGCGGTGCGGGTCGGCGTCCGCCTTCTCCCGGGTTCCGGCCACGAGCGCCATGAGGCGGAGAAGAACGGCAAATCGCTCCACACGGCGGCCCGCGAGATCGCGCTCCTCGGCACCCGCGGCCACGAGAAGGCGCATCGCGAGGCCGAGCGCGCCCGGCGACAGGCGGTCGCCGGGCGTCTGCCGCCTGAGACGCGCCCGCTCGCCGGGGTCGAGCCGGGCGACACCGTTCGCGAGCGCGGCCACGAGCCACCCCGGCCCGTCGCGCCCGGCGCGGGCCGACCCCGCGTGCGTCTCGCCCGTCATGCTGCTTGGTCTCCCTCGATCGCGCGCATCCCGGCACGCTCGCGCTCGGCGTCGTGGAAGGACTGCCAGGACTTCGCCTTGCGCAGCCGCACCTCGAAGGCGCCCTGCGACTTGACGCGGGCGCGGGGGCGCCGCTGCGCCGGCACCGGCAGGGCGCGCCCGGCCTCCTCCAGCAGCTCCGCCGCGCGGGCCTTGAGCCCGCGCATCCAGCCGTGGCGCACGGCCTCCGGGTCCGAGCCCGCATCCGCCTCCCGCCACAGGTCGTCGAAGAAGGCCGCGTCCGCGTGGGCCGCCAGCCTTGGGGCGAGGGCGGCCGCGAAGGTATTGCGGGCGGCGTCGTTCGACACCTTGTCGGGCCCGGCCTGGACGAGCACGCGGCCCGCGAAGGACAGGGCGGCCTGCAGGTCGGCCACGGCGTCGATGCGCGCCCTGGCGAGCCGATCGAGGTCGGCCCGCCCGCTGCCGAACAGGCGCGCCGCGATGGCGGCCGGGACCGGGACGTGCCGCTCGTGATAGCCCTCCGTTTTGCCCTGACCGCGGGTGAGCGCCCGACACACGAGGTCGAACGGGCCGCGCTCACCCAGACCGGGCTCGGCCAGGAGCGGAAGCTTCCAGGCCTCGCCCAGAAGGAGGTCCGCCGTGCGGCGGTAGCCGAAGCCGTCGGGCCCCACCGTGAGGACCTTGCCGTCGGCGCGCCCCACCGGCGTCCAAGGGTCGCCGGTCGCGCCGCCCTCGGCCGGCACGACGCGGGCCGCCTTGGAGCCGGCGCGCCGCGCCGCGAGGGTGCCATCCGGGCCGGCGGCGAGCCGCAGGCGCCGGCACACCTCGACATACAACGGGTGCAGGCTTCCGCGCGCGAGCTGCGCCGCGCCGTCCCAGGGCGGGAGCCACAGGAGGCGCAGGCCGGAGACGGCGTCGTAACCGTCCCATTCCGGCCGGGGCGCGTCCCCGTGCGCCCAAAGCGCCGCGCGCAGTCGCCCGACGTCGCGCCGCCAGCGCGCCCCCATCCCGCCCCGCGGGGCGAGGCCGAGCCCGGGCCGGTTGGCGAAGCCGCCGTTCATCCGCGACACGCCAAAGTTGCCGGCGCCGAGAAATCCCTCGTGCGTTTGCAAGGTGACGAGGGCGAACAGCCAGTGGTCTGGCTCGGCGCACCCCATCGCCTCGGCCTTGACGTCGTGGTTCTTGGCCGTGACCAGCATGTCGAGCGCGTCGGGCGTGGCGACGGAGGTCTTGAAGTCCTTGAACGCGCCTTCCGGCACCGGCGGCTGCATGAAGGCGGGCTGTGACGTGTCCGTCACGGCGAGCGACCAGGGCTCGTCGCCGGGGTGGTCGGGCGTGAGAGTCCGTAGCGCCGCCGCCCAGCCTGCCTCGTCCGCCGCCCAACCGGCGTCCGCGTCCGCCGACGGCCCGAGCGCCAGCGCCGCGACCTGCACCGCGAAGGCGTGCCACGGGTGGCGTTGGTGGGGCCGCAGGGCGGGCAGCGCGAGGACGCGATCGTCGCCATACGCGGCGAGGAGGCCCGGTAACGTCAGGGTCGCCCGCGCGCCCTCGGCGAGGTCGGCGCGGATAAGCGGCTTGGCGAGCAGGTTGAAGCCGAACGGAGTGGGGGAGGACGCATGCGTCATATGTGAACAATGACAAGTTGCAGGAATGCAGTCACTCTCAAATTCACGAGGCCCGCCGCAGCCCGAGCCGGTCGTACACCAACCCCACCTTACCGACCGCAAAGGCGAAGCCGCCCGCGAACGGCCTGACCGCCTCGGCCGCGGCCTCCGCCGGCAGGGCCGGCACCCACGCCCAATGCCCCGGCAGCGCGATCTCCTCGACCGCGCCACCGAACGGGCCGGCGGGAGCGCCCGGCACGGGCAGGAGCCGGTCGGCCGCGCCGAGGCGCGTCAGCACCGCCTCGTCGCCCGGGAACGGCTCGGCGCCGAACGGCTCCCGCATGTCGAGCCCGTGCAGGTCGGCCACCATGCGCTCGGCCGCGCCTTTGCCGCGCAGCTTCTCCCAATGCGCGAGCCACGCCGGGTCGTCGGCGGCGGCCAGGCGCTCCGCGAGCGCGCGCAGCGCCTCCGGGTGGGTGGCACGCTCAACCAGCTCGCGGTTGTGGTCGGGGATGGCGACGGCGGGGCGGGACCTGACGAGGTCGAGCGTCGCCCGCAGCACCAGCAGGTCGCGGTACACGGCCCGGTCCGGGTCGCCGAAGCCGCGCGCGGGGCGGCCGGCGAGTCCCGCGAAGCTCCCGTCGTCTGGCACCGCCACCACCGCGCGCGCCGCCGCGAAGCCCCCCGGGCGCCCGCGGCCGCGGTGGCGATGCAGGCGGCCGACGCGCTGGAGCAGCACGTCCATCGGGCACAGGTCCGTCACGAGGAGGTCGGCGTCGATGTCGAGGCTCTGTTCTAGCGTCTGCGTCCCGACCAGCACAATGCCGCCGGGCGGGCGCGCGCGGCCGAAGGCGGCCTCGACCGCGGCGTCGAGACGTCGGCGGTCCGGGCGGGCGAAGCGGCCGTGATGCAGGGTCGGCACCCCGGCGAGCGCGAAGCCGGGCGTCCCCGGCCGGTCCCGCTCCAGAGCGGCCAGCGTCGCCTGCGCGGCCGCGACGGTGTTGCGGATCACCAGCACCTTGGCCCCGACCGCCGCCGCCTCGGCCGCCAGCGCCGCGATCGCCTCGGGCCTGTCGATGACGGGTCGAGCCTCGAAGGTGACCGCCTTAGGCTCCCCGTCGCGGGCGATCTCGCGCGGCGACATCGCGTCCCCGCGCAGGAGCGGGTAGGGCAGCGCCAAGGCCTCGCCGAGGGGCGGCACCACGGCCGTCCGCGCGGGCGCCAGCAGGGCCGCGGCGGCCGCGGCCCCGAGCGTCGCCGACATCAGCAGCGCGTGCCCGCCCGCCCCGAGGTGATTAGCGAGCAGGCGGCGCAGGATCGCGGTCATGTAGATGTCGGACGCGTGGACCTCGTCCACGACAAGGAGCGCGCGGGTGAGGCAGGCCGCGCGCATGTGCGCGTGGCGGCTCTGCAACGCAGCGAGCAGCACCTGGTCGACCGTCCCGACCGCGATACGGGCGGCAAGGAACCGCTTGGGCCGCTCCACCGCCCAGCCGTGCCCGTCGAACGGCCGGCCGCCCCCGGGGCCGTCCGCCCAGGCGTCGTCGCGGGGCGGCAGCGGGTGGGGCGCCTCCTCCATCCTTGCGTCGCCCGGGATGGCGAGCAGCACCTCCGCGGACCCGGGCAGCAACCGCCTGGTGAAGTCGCGCACGCGCCCGTGGATCTGCGACGCCGCGATGCGGGTCGGTAGGGCGAAGTAGAGCGCGTCCACCTGCCCCGCCGCGTAGGCTCGTGCGAAGCGGAACAGGGCCGCCTCGGTTTTACCTGCGCCGGTCTCGGCTTCCAGCACCAGCAGGCGCCCGGGTGCCTCGGCGCTGGCGGCCTGGAGCGGTCGCGGCGCGCGTGCGCCGCCGGCGTGGTCGGCGAACAGGCCCCCGAAGGCGGGCGAAGGAAGCCCGCCCCCGGCCCGCGCGAAGCCGATCGCGCGCAACACTGCGTGCGCGGTGTCGAGCGAGACGGCGTAGCGGCGCTCTCCCGGCTCGCCGCCGTCGAAGGGGAACCAGTCCTCGTTGGAGCCGACCCAATCGGCAAGCTGGAGCAGTCCGGCGAAGGCGTGCAGGAACGGCGCCGAGTCCGGCAGCGGCGCGCCGCCGGCCTCGAAGGCCAGGGGCAGCGCCCGGCGGGCGACCGCCACGAGGTTCAGGATCTCGCCCACCGGGTCGCCGCCGGGGTGCCGTCGCCAGAACCGCGCATCGCCGTGGCCGGCACTCCGCTCGAGCGCTCCCAGCGTCACCGGGCTGCCGTGGTGGGACAGCATGACCTTCAGGTACGCCTCGGCGCCGTCCTCGCCCGCCCAGGCCAGGAGCGTCGGCGCGAGCGCGCCGTCGATGAAGCGGCGGCACGCGTCCTCGTCTCCGCCGAGCAGCAGGCCGCCCACCTCCGTGGTGTGGCCGATGCCGGGTTGCCTCGGATCGCGCCGCGCCTGGAAGCCCCTATTAGCCTTGCCGAGGTCGTGCAGAAGCGCCAGCACCGTCAGCCGGTCGACGGCCTGGGCGTCCAAAGGGCGACCGGCGAGCTGGGCCAAGCGGGTGCGAACGACGGGCGAGTCCACGGCCGCGTGAAATGCGGCCGCGACGTCTGTCGCATGCCCGACGAGCGAGTGCCATCGGCCAGGATCGTTTCGATCGAGCTTGGCCCACGCAGTTTGCATAGCTTCCTCCGAGGTGCGTCCGATTTGGATCCTTTTATGGACGAGGCGAGTGCGGACCTGAGCGCATGGCCTACCCCGTCGACGTGATCAAGATCGACAAGCAAGACATCTTGGACCCGGGCGATCACCAAGGTGGGCGCGAGATCGTGCAAGCCATCCTGAGGTTCTGCTGGGCGCTCGGCCTGTCGGTGACAGCCGAAGGCGTGGAAACCGAGCAGTTCATCACCGTCGCTTCGGACGACTGCAAAGGTGCAAAGCGACCTGTTCGGCCATCCGATGGCGCCCGGGTACGTCGCCGGGCTCCTGATCAGATGATTAGGGCTGGCGGCGTCCTGCCTGCTCCGTGTTTGTGCGGGAGGCAGATTGGCATCTCGCCTTGGGCGCGAAATCGTCGCGATAGTCCCGCTCTGCGCGTCGGGCCGCGAGCAGCCGCAACGCGCGTACCGGAGATGGACGTCGGCACACGCTGGAGATGCTGGTGAATAAACGTCGTCAAACGTCATCCGGCGCGGGTGTCGCCCGCGCCGGATCACAAAGCCACTGCCGCTCGTCACCGATCTGCTCAGGTGCTGTTCCGGCTCCACTTTTCCTCAGAGGTCTTTTTTCCTCCCTCATAAAACGAGACTTCTCGACGCCCAACCGGCGCTTCTCGCGAAGCGCGTCCTCGGCGGCTTGCAGCACCTCGGCCTCGCTGATGAGCTCGGGCCTGCTCAAGACTCCGAGCCGGGCGGCCCACATCAGCAGGTCGGCCCGTGATGCCTTGCACTTGCATCGCTCGACGATGCCCTCGACCACCTTGGTCTGCATGTCCTGAGGGCAGTTGAGGAGCGCGTGGCCGATCACTGCCGCCAACGTCTTGCGCTCCCTGTACGCCCGCATCCGTTCGCTGTTTCCAGTCGGCATACCATTCCCCCGGTTTGATGGCGACGGGCGTGTCACCGAAGATCGGGTCACCACGCCGCCAGAATCGCGATCGATGTCGCGCCCCGGACAGTCCATCACCGCAGGCTCTTTTGCCAGCGTGAAAAGATGTCATCTCGCGTGAAAAAACGTCACCTAGCCTTGACAGGTCAAAAATCTATGGATCAAGCGCCAGAAATCTTTGATCCGTCGCCAACACGCGCATAAGCCGTTGACAGATATCCTTTCTGTGCTTGTGTAAGCTTCCCCGTGCTGCCCGGTGACGGTCGTGACTCAGGTCCGGTGAAACAGATGGCCCGCTTAAGCAAAATTCCATTCGGAACTTTGCCATGCCTGACGCCCTGAGCGCGAGCCTTGGCAGGTGTGATCCGCAGCGCGGACCACACCTGCCCGGGCGACAACCGGGGTTCTTCCATTTCGCCATGAGCTGGATCATGGCCGAGCCGGGACGCATGGCCGGCCTTCACGTCAGTAACTACGTTCGGCGCGACGACGATCAGGTGATCTGGGACCAAGACCTAGGAAAGACCAGCGCCGGGCGCGCGACGGCCTACATCATCCGCGCCCAGGGAGCCGCGCCCGGCGAGCTCGGCGCCCACGTTCTCGTCACGCGCGGGCTGCCGGTCACCAGCGGCGCGGAGCTTGCCCGGCTGCTCGATGCCAAGGAGCGCAAGGCGGACCGGTCGTACCGCTGCTACGGCGGCCGCCTGCCGCGCGTCGGCTCGCACGTTATCGCCTCGCTCACCTGGGGCATCACGCCCGAGCAGGCGGCGGCCATCGCGCGCGGTTTCGCCCATACGGTGTCCGATCGGCTTCACATCCCTGTCGAGGCCCAGGTACACAACAAGGACGGGAGGCCCGACCACGTCCACCTTATCCTCGGGACGCGGGTGGTCGAGCGCGGCAAGCTGGGCCGCAAGTGCCGAGCGCTCGACGCCGTATCCGAGAGGGCGGACGGCAAGGCGATCCAGGTCGGTGAACGGGCCAACGGGGCGACGGTCGAGTGGATGCGCGCCGACGGGGCCCGGCGCATGCGGGACGCCTCCGGCGACCGGTCGGTCGACCACCGCAGCTACGCCCGCCGCGACCTCCCGCTCAAAGCCGTCTCGCCTGTGCCGCGCTCGGAGATCGAGTACCAGCGACGGCGGGGCAGCACGGCGTGGCGCGACCAGCGACGCCGTGAGTTGGAGCAGCGGAACCGGCAGAAAGTTATTGACGCCGCCGCGACAGCCGGCGTCGAGGTACCCTCGTCAAGCCGCGGCGGGGCGGAGCTTGATACGCCAGGCTCATTGCAGCGCCAGGAGCGCGCCCGCAGTGACGCGCTGTGGCGCGCCACGTTCCTGGGCGAGGATCTTCCGGACGCGTTCACGCTCAGCCCGTTAAGCCTCGACCCCGAAACTATCGGATCGCCGTCCGATCCGAGTCGCGGCCATGCGGCGGCGGCAATGATTGCGGCTACGACTGCGGGCGCCGTGCTCGATCCAGAAACCGGCATCGGAACTGCCGCTCCTTCCGCGACACCGTTGCCGCGCAGCCCAGCCCAGCCCGCCCCGGCCACCGATGCCGATCAACCGATCGCCGCCGTGCGCGCGGAGATCGAGGCCGAGCTCGCCGCGGCCGACGAGACCGACACGGGGCCGAAAGCGACGCCTTGACACGCGACCGGCTTGGCCGCGAGGGCCGGCGGACGCCGAGGCCGCCGCCGGCTGTCACCTCACGCCGCCCGGGCGAGCCCGGGCGCTTCCACGCCCGACCGGCATAACCGGTCCTTTCGGAACGGAGACGCATCCCATGCACACGACCACCACGTCCACCGTCCCGGCCTGGACGGCCTTCCTGGCCCTCGGCGAGGGTGAGCGCGCGGCCTTTCTCCTGGCCGCGGGGGCCTACGCCGCGGCCGCGGCGGTGCTGCGGCCGACCGCGGCTACCCCTGCCGCGACACCCCTGCCAGGGCCGCCCCCGGCACCGAGGCGCGGCTCGGCTTCGGCCATGCCGAACACGACGCCGCGCAGGCGTGCCCCGGCGCGCTCGGGCGTGCCGTCGGCTCACGCATCGCCCGCGCCGCTTCCCGCGCTCGGCGGCGTGGCGCTGGACTTGGCGCCGCGGTCGGCGTTCACCGACGCCGCTTTCATCCAACGCTGGCAACCCGGCCGCCTCGTCCGGGTCTACGTCGCGAGCTGCCCGGGCCTGCGCGCGCTGACGCGCCCGTTGCGGGAGCACGCCCACGGCGTCGCTATCGGCGGGCCGCTGCCGCTCGCCTGCAAGGTCGGCACCGCGGACGACATCGGCGCGCGCATGGCCGGCCTCGGGCAGGCGCGCTACGGCAGCCTGTGCAAGGACGATCCGGCGCACGCTGATTCCGGGTTCGCGGCCTGGACCGCCGAGCCGCTCGCCACCGCGGCGGCCGAGCCGTCCCCGGGAAGCCCGGTCCGGGTGGTCGGGGACGGGCTCGAGGTGACCCTGCCCGATCGGGTGACGGCCGTCGCCTTCGACCAGGCGCTGGCGCGGGCGTTGGCGGGATCGAGCCTGGCGGGCTGGGCCAGGAGCTCTGCGGGGCAGGCCTTCTGCGCGGCCCGCGGCGTCGACCCGGCGCGCCTCGTGCGTGGCACGCCCGGCTCGGGCGGCAGCATCGCGTGGTCGAGCGAGATCGTGCTGATGCGCCCGCGCCACGACGCGCGCCGGCTGCTGTGCCTGTGCGAACAGCTCGTGCTGGAGCTGGCGACCGCCGAACCGGTCGGGATGCCCAAGCCGAGACGCGCGCGACAGAGGTGACCGGCAGGAGTCCGGTCGGGCTGCCTGCCGCCACGGCTTCAGGTCGGCCAAGTGGCTCACGTCGAGACCGTTGAAGGTTAGGCGCTGGAGTTCGTCGTTCAGGTCAGCGAGCTCGTGCAGGTTGCCGTTCTTGCGGCCGTAGCCCGAGGTGACATCGGTCTGCGCGTGGCCAAGCAGCTCGTTCATGACGCGGGCGATTCTTGAGGCGCCCTGCGGTGCCTGATTTACGGGCACGGGTCCCGATCGGTTGGCGGCGTTTGGTCGTACGACAGAATGCATCGAGTGCCACTGAAGCAGGTCAGCAAATCAAGTTGGTCGTGGGCCCCCGCAACCAAACCTCTCAGCACAGAAACAGCACGTCAGCCCGCCGCCCGGCGGGCTCATGCCGTTCGGGCTCTCAGGTCCAGAACCTCGCACCCAAGCCGGCGGAACAGCACCGCAACACGCCACCGACGGTGCAAACACGAGCAGACCCACCAGACAGGCGGCGACAGGGGCTGGCACGTCCGCGATTTCCTGCCTCGTTGAAGACGGTGACGCGATAGCCTCCGACCCGACCGGTGACAGTGCGGCCCCCGCCTGCTTGCCGCGACTCCAGACCGATCACGGGGCCTGAACGCGCGACACGCTCGAAGCCGGACGCGTTGCCGAATGGAGACGCTTCCCCGCGATCTGTTGTTCAAGACCGATCGGACCTGTATTCCCCTGTGTTATAAAGTAACTAAAGTTGATAGGTTCGACAGCTCGAAGCCAAGTGTGGGCGAGCAGGTGATGTCGATGCTTCGGTCTGAGCGTCTCCGGCAACGCGGACTGGCCGGAACCATCCGCACAGTGGCGGTGCTCCCCCTGGTCCTGCTGTGGGCCGCGCCGGCTTCGGCGCAGACCGGTACGTCGCGGACGTCCAGTAATCCCGTGCCCGGCCCCAAGCAGGAGGAAGCTTCCAAACCGCCGTGGGTCGGCGACATCACGACGCGCCAGAACCTCCTGGGCGACATCGGCGACGTCCGGACAGCCCTGGACGCGAGCGGCATCGCCTTCGGGCTGACCGAAACGGACGAGGTGCTCGGCAACCCGACGGGTGGTTTCAGGCGAGGCGCGATCGTCGAGGGATTGACCCAGATGAGCATCGGCGTCGACGCCGCCAGGGCCTTCGGCCTCCAG
The DNA here is from genome assembly GCA_964243035.1 of uncultured Lichenihabitans sp. Taxonomy (GTDB): domain Bacteria; phylum Pseudomonadota; class Alphaproteobacteria; order Rhizobiales; family Beijerinckiaceae; genus Lichenihabitans. The sequence continues at coordinate 68,053 of CAXTDZ010000003.1, read as the reverse complement.
GGCGGCATCTTCGAGGTCAGCGCCTACCAGATCCACGGGCGCGGGTTGACGTCGCGCGACGTCGGCAACCTGAACGTGATCAGCGGCATCGAGGCCGACCCGGCCACGCGGCTCAACGAACTCTGGTACCAGCAAGCCTTCTGGGACGGCAAAGCGGACGTCAAGGTCGGCCAGCAGAGCGCGGACTTCGAGTTCATCACCTCCGAATACGAGGACCTGTTCATCAACTCGGGGTTCGGGTGGCCGACGCTCCCCGCCCTCGACCTCCCGTCCGGCGGCCCCGCCTATCCGCTCGCGACGCCCGGCATCCGCTTGCGCGTGCGCCCAACCGACCAGGTCACGGCCCTGGTCGGTTTGTTCAACGGCAGCCCCGCCGGGCTCAGGCCCGGCGACCCGCAGGTGAACGACCCGTCGGGCACCAACTTCGACGTGACGAGCGGCGCCCTGGTGATCGGTGAAGTGCAGTACGCGGTCAACAAGGACAAGGACGCCAAGGGCCTGCCCGGCACCTACAAGCTGGGTGCCTGGTACAATTCCAACCGCTTCGCCGACGCCTTCTTCGAGAACGGCGACACGGCCCAGCCGCCCGGCGTCCTGATCGGCATCCCGCGGTCCGGGAACGGCGACTACAGCGTTTACGGAACGCTGGACCAGCTCGTGTACCGGCCGTCCCCCGACAGCGACGGCGGCCTCGGCGTCACGGGCCGCGTCATGGGGGCTCCCTCCGACCGCAACGTGGTGGACGTGTTCGCCCAGGGTGGTCTCACCTACAAGGGCCCGTTCGGGCGCGAGAACGACACGGTCGGCGCGGGGGTCGAGTGGGCGCACGTGAGTGGCCGGGCGCGGGACGGCGACCTGGCCGCGGCGGCCCTTGCCGGCTCGCCCCCGGTCGCGCGCTCCAGCGAAACGGTGATTGAGGCGACCTACCAGGCCCAGCTCTATCCGTGGTGGCAGCTGCAGCCTGACTTCCAATACGTGTTCAATCCGGGCGGCGGGGTGCCGGACCCGAGCAACCCCAACCGCCGCGTCGGCGACGCGGCCGTGTTCGGAGCGCGAAGCGTGGTCACGTTCTAGGCGCCGTCGCAACCCGTGCGGACCGCCGTTCACGGCTCGGCTTCGCTCGCGTCGCGGCCCGCGACAAACCCGATCTCCGCGACCCGCCCACTTCGGTTACACCTCGCGCCCGGACGCCAGCGCGCGGCCTCGCTCCCCCGCGTGGTCGACCTCACCTGGACGCCCGAGTAGGTCAACCGCGTGGGGCGCGCCGACCCGGTGAGCTGCGCGCCGAGCAGAACGGGCTCCGGGCTGGGCGACCACGTCGCGGACCACGGCTCGGCGTTGTTCCGGCCGGGCCCGGACAGGCGGCTCTCCTTGCTTCACCTGTGCTGACGGTGCAGGGCGACGGCTTGACTTCGCGCGGCGTATCGCGTCGTCTCCATCGCGTGATGCGACCACCGTCACCCGCGCTGCGGCAGGCCCTCGCCGCCATCCTGGTGCTTGCCCTGGCCCTGTCGGGCGTCGGGCGCGCGCTCGCGTCCGGCATGCCGGGATCCGCATCCGGCCTGGCGATGCCCATCTGCCACGTGGGCTCGGGCGGGGCCGTCCGACCCGCCGACCCTGCCGCGCCGCCGCGCCATGACTGCTGCGACCAGTGCGCGCTCTGCGCCCCGGTGCTCCCGCCCGTACCGCCCGCCTTTGCGGGGCCCGTCCCGGCCGAGCACGTCGCGGTCCACGCCCGCACCATCCGCTGGGCGCCGGCGGTGGGGCGCGTCCGCACCCCGCGCCTGTCGCAGGGCCCCCCGGCCGCGTGACCTGAGCACGCGAACCCGACCTTCCACGCGCCCTCGACGGTGACGCGGCGGCCTCGCGTGAGGCCGGCCGACCGCGGGCGTTCCTCAGGATTCATTCCATGCACCTGTTCCCGAGAGCCGGCCGGCTGGCCGCGCTCGCAGCCGTCGCGCTGCTGCCTTCGCTCGCCTCCGCCCAGGACACCAGGGCCGGCGACCTCGTCATCCAGACCGCCTGGGCCCGCGCGACGCCGAACGGCGCTCAAGTCGCGGGCGGCTACCTCACCGTCGTCAACCACGGCAGCGTGCCCGACGCGCTGACCGGCGGCTCGCTCGCGGTGGCCGACAAGGCCGAGGTCCACGCGATGGCCGTGGAGAACGGCGTCATGACCATGCGCCCGACCGGTCCGGTCGAGATCCCGCCCGGCGGCTCCGTGACGTTCGCGCCCTCGGGCAGGCACATCATGTTCAGCGGCCTCAGGCGCGGCCTCATGAAGGGCGAGGAGGTCGCGGGCACGCTGGTCTTCGCCCACGCCGGCACGGTGCCGGTCCGCTTCATGGTCGAGGGCATCGGCGCCAGGGCGCCGAGCGCCCGTCGCGGCGGCCAGGCGATGCCCGGCATGGACGCGGATTGAGGAGGACGGCCATGACCATGCCTATCACCTCTCCCGCGGTGCGGGTCGCCGCCGGCGCTCGTTCCCCGGTCCCCGTCTCCGGCGTCGCGGTGGCCGGTCGGGATGCCGGCGGCGCTCCGATGTCAGCATCGCTTCCAGCCCGCCGTGGTGGTCGCGGCCGTCGTCTCCATCGCGTTCCCGTTGACCGGCTCGCCGGTCGCGCACCTCGCGACCGTTGACGTCCTCCTGCCGAAACGCCTCAAGGGGCCGCGGCCTGACGCGGTCCCCCGCTCCTGAGATTCCGATCCATTTTGAAAAGGACTCGCCGTGAAAGCCCCCGCACGCCTCCTCGGCCTCGTCGGCCTCGGCCTCGTTGCCGCCTCCGCTCCCGCCTTGGCCCACGCGCACCTCAAGTCGGCTGCCCCGCCCGCGAACGGCACGGTGGCGGCCGCGCCGACCGAACTCGACCTGACCTTCACCGAAGGGGTCAACCCGAGGTTCACCGGCGTCAAGCTGACCGGCCCGGGTGGAGCCGCGGTCCCCACGGGGGCGTCCACGCTCGGCAAGGCCGGCGACACGGTTCTGGTTGTGCCGGTCGCGGCACCTCTCGCGCCCGGCACCTACACCGTTGATTGGCACGCGCTCGCCACAGACGGGCACAAGACCAACGGGCGCTATACGTTCACCGTCATCCCGTGACCCCGCACGGCGCGCGCCGTCCGGCACGCGACGGACCCGCACGGTGACGCCGCGGATAACGCTCTGTCCCGTCGCCGGCCCGGCCGCCCCGCCAGTGACGCGTCCCGCCGACGCGTCCGCCGCGCCGGCGCCGTCGCCGGCGATCAACCTCGTCGCCGGGTTGACCGGCCCCCGCGCGGTGCCGCCGATGCCCAATGCCAACGGGTCGCCGGTCGACGGGCAGACTAACCCGCGTCTGCCCCCGATCGGCGAGCCGGGCACCCCGGCGCTCCTCGCGCGGCCGCACGGGCGCGACGCGGCAGCGACCGGGGTGACGGCGCTGCACGACGTCGCAGCCGTGAGCACGGGTCGCGAGCGGGTGGCTCCCGCCGCGTCGCGCCGATGGGCGTGGGGTCGCGGACGGTGAGCCCGGAAACGGCCCTGGCCGCCTGCCGGTTCGCGCACGACGCCGCCGCGATGCTGCTGTGGGGCGCGTTCGCCTACCTGGCGGCCCTGGTCCCGCGCGACCTCGCGGCGCGCGCGGGGGCGCGGCTCCGGGCCTTCCGGGTCGCCGCCGTCGTTCTCGCGGTCGCGACCGCCGCCGCGGCCCTGCCGCTCGAAGCCGCGGGCATCGGTGACGGCTGGGTTGACGCGCTCGACGCGGCCACGCTGCGGGCCGTGCTGGCGGATACCAGCGTCGGCCACGCCTGGCAGGCTCAGGGCATGGCGGCGGTCCTGCTCGCCCTGTCGCTCGCCGCGCCCGCCCGCGCGGGTCTCGCGGCGACCGCGGCCCCGTCGGGGCTGCTGCTCGCCACCCTCGCGCTCACCGGCCACGCGGCCATGCACGAGGGATGGCTGGGCGTGGTCCACCGGCTCTGCGACCTCGCCCACGTCCTGTCGGCCGGCGCGTGGCTCGGATCCCTGGTTCCCCTCCTGTTCGTCCTGCGAGCCGTGGCCGATCCCGCGTGCCGGGCCGACGCCGGCATCGCCCTGCGGCGGTTCTCGACGGCCGGTCACGTCGCGGTCGCGCTCGCCCTCGCCACGGGGGCGCTCAACACGGCCCTCGTCCTGGGCCGGCCGCCGGTCGACCCGGCCTCGCCCTACCAGGCTCTGCTGGCCGCGAAGATCGCGCTCGTGCTCACCATGGCGCTGCTCGCCGTGCTCAACCGATACGTCGTCGTGCCCCGGATGCCCCGGGATCGCGGGCAGGCCGTTCGCGCGCTCCGCGCAGCGACCGTCACCGAGGTCGGCCTCGGTCTCGCGGCCGTCGCCTGCGTCAGCATCTTCGGCTTGCTCGAACCGGCCTGACGCGGGCGGATCGAGGTGACCCCCAGACCCGTCCCGGTGCGGGACGGCAACGGCCCCCGGTCGTCCACCGCGAGGTGGCGCCTTCGGCCCGAAAGGCGCCTGCCGCCGTCACGGTCCCGTTCGCGGCCGGCTCCCCCGGTGCGGGCAGTCCGGCTCAGTTGCCCAGGCACCCTTCAGCGCGCCGCCCGGCGCCCCCCGGCCGCCACGATCACGGCGATGATGACGGCGCCGGTGACGACGAGCCGGACGCCGGCGCTGACCCCGTAGGTGTTCAGCATCGTCAGCAGCATGACGAGGAACAGCGAGGCGCCCCACAGGCCCGTGACGTTGGCCCTGCCGCCCGCGACCGAGGTGCCCCCGATCACCACCACCGCGATGGAGCTCAGCAGGTACTCGTTGCCGATGTCGAGCGACGACCCCTGGAAGTAGCCCGCGAGCAGCGCGCCGCCCAGGCCGCCGAGCAGGCCGCTCAGCGCGTAGGTGAGCAGGCGGACGCGTTCGACCGGGATGTTGGCGAGGCGGGCCGCCCGCGGGTTCTGGCCGATCGCCTCGACCGAGCGGCCGAACGCCGTCCGGTGCAGCAGCAGGCCGGTCACGACCGAGAAGCCCACGACCGCCAGGGCGAGCAGCGAGACGCCGCCGACCTGGACCGTGGTGGCCCAGCCGAAGCCCGGCGGCGGTTTGACCTGGAGGCCGCGCCCGTAGCTGATGCCGATCGACTGGATGACGAAGCTCGCCGACAGGGTCGCGATGATGGGCGGGATGCGCAGGAGGCGGATCAGCAGGGCGTTGGCGACCCCGATCGCGAGGCCCGACCCGAGCGCCGCCGCGAGGCCCACGGGGATCATCAGGTCGCTGCCGCCCATGACCTTCATGGCGACCGCGCTCGCGAGCCCGATGTTGGCCGGCAGCGACAGGTCGACGTTGCCGGGCCCGAGCGTGACCACGAACATCTGCGCGGTGCCGATCAGCACCGAGAAGGCGCCCAGCGCGATGCAGGCCGACACCATGCCGCCCGCGCCGAAGCCGCGCGTGTAGGCCACGGCCGCGAGCCAAACCCCGGCCGCGCCCGCGAAGGACCAGAACGAGGGCTGGGCGAGGAGGCGCCGCGCCGCCGTCACGCGGCGCGGCCCGTGCGGTTGATCAGCACGCGCGCGGCCAGCACCGCGATGAGGATGCCCCCCTGCGCGCCAACCTGCCAGTCGGGCGAGATGTGCATGAAGTTGAGCAGCGAGCCCGCCAGTGTCAGCGTGACCGCGCCCACGACGCAGCCGGCCGGCGCCACGCGGCCGCCCGTGAACTCGCCGCCGCCCAGGATGGCGCCCGCGATCGACAGGAGCGTGTAGCCGTTGCCGAGGTTGGCGTCGGCCGAGGTGGTGAGGCCGATCAGGCTCATGCCGGCCAGCACGCCGCAGAAGCCCGCGAGGCCGAACAGCGCCATCTTGATCCTGAGCATCGACCAGCCGGCCCGCTCAACCGCGACGGCGTTGCCGCCCGCGCCGCGCAGCACCGCCCCGTAGGAGGTGCGCATGAGGCCTGCGGAGGCGACGAGGCCGATCACCACGGCCGCCACCACCGGGAACGGCACCACGGGCGTCCTGAGCCCCATGAGCGCGCTCAGCCAGTCCGGCGCGTGGCCGCCCGGCTTCGGCAGCACCAGGATCGCGAGGCCCTGCCACACGAAGAACATGCCGAGCGTCACCACGATCGAGGGCAGGTTGCGCAGGTGGATCAGCGCGCCGAGCAGCGCGTAGGCCCCGATGCAGCCCGCGAACACGAGGAGGCCGAGCGGCAGGCTGTCGCGCAGCACCGTCGCGGTGATGCAGCCCGCGAAGCCCACGAAGGTGCCGATCGACAGGTCGAGGTCGTTGCCGGCCATCACGAACATCTGCCCGACGGTCGCGAGCGCCACCGGCACGGACAGATTCAGCATCAGGTTCAGGCCGAAGTAGCTGACGGCGCGCGGGTTGAGGCGCCAGATCGCGAGCAGGATGAGGGCGAGCGACAGGGCCGGCAACGCGGCGCGCAGCGCGCGGCGCAGCCGCGGCAACCTGGCCCCGGCCGGCCTCGCGACGGCTTCGGCGCTCACGCTCAGGCGGCCTCGGCGAAGGAGGCCGCGATCACGCTGTCCTCGCTGACCTCGTGGCGCGCGAGCTCGGCCACGATGACGCCGTTGCGGAACACGTAGACGCGGTCGCAGTGGCTGAGTTCGTCCATCTCGGTCGTGTACCACAGGAAGGTGCGGCCCCCGGCGGCCTCGTCGCGCACGAGGTCGTAGACGTCGAGCTTGGTGCCGACGTCGACGCCGCGCATGGGGTCGTCCATCAGCACGACGCGGGCGTCCGACCCGAGCGCCCGGGCGAACAGCGCCTTCTGCTGGTTGCCGCCCGACAGCGACAGGATGGGGTTGCGCATGTCGGGCGTGCGGATCTTGATCCGCTCCTTCCAGCGCGCCGCGAGCGCGTCCTCGGCCTCGCGCGACAGCAGCAGCCCCCGGCGGAACCGCCCGAGCGAGCGGACCCCGATGTTCTCGGCGATGGACCAGAGCGGGAACACGCCGTCCGTCTGCCGGTCACCGGCGACGAGCGCGACCTTGCCCTCGACGGCGGTGCCCTTCGCGCGCGTTCCAGCCGCGTCGAACACCGCGAGCAGGAGGGCGGTCTGGCCGTGGGCCGCGAGCCCCGCGAGGCCAACGACCTCGCCCTCGCGCGCGACGAGTTCGCGGCCGTCGCGCTGCCGCCCGGGCCGGATGCGGACCCGCACCGGCCTGTCCGGCGCGGCCGCGCCCGTCGCGGGCGACGGGGCGCGGGCGTGCGCCTCGGCCCCGCCCATCGTGGCCACCAGCTTGTCGCGGTCGAAGCCGTCCGCCGGGCCGCTCGCCGCCACCCGGCCGTCCCGCATCACGACGACCCGGTCGGCCGTGGACAGGATCTCGCCGAGCACGTGCGAGATCAGGACGCAGCTCAGCCCCTCGCGGACCGACCCGCGCAGGAAGGCGAACAGCTGGCCGGCCGTGTGGCCGTCGAGCGACGAGGTGGGCTCGTCCAGGATGACCAGTCTCACGGGCGCGTCGGTCACCGTGAAGGCGCGGGCGATCTCGATCATCTGCCGCTTGCCGATCGGCAGGTCGCCGACGACCGCGTCCGCCGCGATGCCGTGGCCGGGAAAGATCTCGTCGAGCTTGGCGCGGATCAGCGCCGCGGCCCGCCGCCGCCAGCCGAGGCCGCGCAGGGACGGGTGCACGATGCGCGCGTTCTCGGCGACCGTCAGGTTGGGGCAGAGCGAGAGTTCCTGGAACACGCAGCGGACGCCCAGGCGATGCGCGGGTTCGAGCCCGTAGGAGGCGAGCGCCGTGCCGCCCGCCGCGATGGTGGCTTTGTCCGGCGTGAGCGTGCCGGCGAGCACGTGCATGAGCGTCGACTTGCCGGCGCCGTTGTGGCCGACCAGGCCGACGCACTCGTGGGTACGAACCGCGAGGTCGACGCCGGCCAGGGCGCGGACGGCGCCGAAGGACTTCTCGGTGCCGATCAGCGCGATGACGGTGGACGGATCGGCCATCGCGGATCAGGCGGACGCGCGCGGCGGCCGCGCGGACCGCTCACTTCTTGGCATTGTCGTCGATGATCTTCTTGGCGTCGGCCTCGCTGTACTCGATGGTCGCGACGCCGCCGACCGGGACCTGGGGCAGGGCCTCGTCGACGGTCGCCTGCGTGAAGGCCAGGTAGGGGTCGACGAGGTCGTGCGGGATGTCCTTGCGGCCGTCGAGCACCTGCTGGGCCACCCAGAACGCCAGGGTCGACATGCCGGGCGCGCTCGACGCCGACCAGGTCTCGTAGCCGTTGGCCTTCTTCTGCTGAACCCACCAGGCGAGCTCGTCCTGCCGGTTGCCCATGATGATGATCGGCTCCTTGCGGCCGCCGGTCTGGAAGGCCTGGGCCGCGCCGTAGCCGTCGCCGCCCTGGTCGACGACGCCGACGATCTCGGGCAGCGAGGGCAGGACCGTGGAGACGGCCTTCTGGGCGGTGGTCTCGTCCCAGTCGCCCTCGACCGCGTTCACCACCTTGAACTGGGGGTACTTCTTCAAGCCGTCGAGGACGCCGTTGTGGAAGTCGTCGTCGATCGAGGTGCCCGCGACGCCGCGGATCTCCAGCAAATTGCCACCCTTCGGCAGGCGCGTCGCCAGATAGTCGACCGACTTGGCCGCGAGCGCGCGGTAGTCGACCCGGATGCGGTAGGCGCAGGGCTCGGTCACGATGCCGTCGAACGACACCACGACGATGCCGGCGTCGCAGGCCTGCTTGACGGCGCCGTTGAGCGCCTCCGGCGAGGCCGCGTTGATCACGATGGCGTTGTAGCCCTGCAGGATCAGGTTCTGCAGCTGCGCGGCCTGGGTCGGCACCTCCTTGTCGGCCGTCGTGAACGTGTCGGCCCCGGCGATCACCTTGTCGTCGACGGCCTTCTGGGTCACGGCGCCGTAGCTCTTCAGCATGGCCTGCCGCCAGGAGTTGCCGGCGTAGTTGTTGGAGAAGGCGATCCGCATGTCCTTGGTGTCGGCGCGGGCCGCGCCCGCCGCGAGCACGGCCGCGGCTACAAAGGCCCATTTCGTTCGGCGCATCGCCGTTCTCCCTCGTGGGGCTCTGTGGCCCTTCCCGTTGGTCCGGCCGCACGGCGGCCGGCACCCATCATGGCCTGCCCCGCCCCGATCCACAAGCGAAGCGGGGCCGGTCGCTCCGGGCTGCCGTCCCGCGACCGCGCGGGCGGCGGACGACCCGGCCGGGCGAGCCCGGCCGACGCGCGCTATGGGAGGCGGCTCCGTTCGGACTGCCGCCGGGCCTCCTCGGCGGCCTTGATCTGCGCCCTGGTGTACATCAGCGCGTGGGACGCGAGGTCGACGCTGTCCTCCCACAGGTTGCGCCAGATCCCCAGGATTCCTTCGAGCGGCTGGCCCACGACCCGCGACGAGAAGGACTCGAAGGTGATGGGGCCGCGGTAATCCGCCTTGACCAGGGCGCGGAACACGCCCGCGAGGTCGATCGAGCCCGAGCCCATGTAGCCGCGGTGCGAGTCGCCGGTGTGGAAGTAGCCCAGGTGGTCGCCGGTCTCGATGATGGCCTGCGCGATGTCCGATTCCTCGATGTTCATGTGGTACACGTCGAGGTGGACCTTGACGTTGGCGGCGCCGATGCGCCTGCACATCTCCACGCCCTGCGAGGCGGTGTTGAGCACGTTGGTCTCGTAGCGGTTGACGACTTCGAGCCCGAGCACGATGCCGCTCCCGGCCGCCGCCTCGGCCACCCGCCGGAGCACCTCCGCCGAGCGCTTCACGCCCTCGGGCGTGGTCGGCACGGCGTATTTCTGGAAGGCCGAGAACAGGATGCCCGCCACGTGCGTGGCGCCGATGTCGCGGGCCATGGCGATCGCGTCGCGCAGCTTGGCCTCGCCGCGCCGCTCCTTGTCGCGGTCGTCGGCCGAGATGTCCGTGTCCGCGTCGAGCCCGAGCGAGTAGGTCGCGCCGAGCCCGGCCTTCTCCAGCGCGCGGCGGGTGAACTCCACGTCGACGGAGCGCGGCTCCAGCGTCGAAACCTCGATCAGGTCGAAGCCCGTCTCCGCCGTGCGCGCGATGGCGCGCGCGGCCTCGTCGCGGCTCCAGCCCTTCTCCCAGACGAAGGCGTGCACTCCCAACTTGTTCATTGTCGAACTCCGGGCCGATGTTTGTTGCGACGCACGCGTAACTTGCTGCGTTGCAATGCAAGCCAGTACAGGCGTGGCACAGGAATGATTGACAGGCTTTTCGGGGAAGTCTAGCCTTCGATAAAACGATTTATCGGGGTGGAAAGCGGTGCGAAGCGCGGCCGTGCCCGCCAGGGCGGTGTCGATCAGGATGGTGGCGGACGCGGCCGGCGTGTCCCCCGCCACCGTGTCCAACGCGCTGAACGGCAAGCTGAGCGTGTCGCCCGCCATCACGGCCCGGGTGCGGGAGGCCGCCGACGCGCTGGGCTACACGGCCGACAACCACGCCTCCCGCCTGCGCTCCGGCAAGCGGGCGCTCGCCGGCCTGGTCGTGCCGGACCTGTCCAACCCGATGTTCGGCCTGTTCGTCTCGACGCTGGAGCACGCGGCCCGCCGCGACGGCATCGACCTGCTGGTCGTGAGCTCGGCCAACGACCCCGCCGAGGAGCGGGAGCGGCTGCGCGCCATCCGCGCGTGGCGCCCCGCGGGCCTCATCGTCATCCCCTGCGACGGCGGGCTCGCCGATCGCCTGCCGGCCGGCGCCGTGCCGCCGATCGTGGTGGCCGACCGGATCCCGGACGCGCCGCGGTTCGACCTGGTCGCGGTTGACAACGCCGAGGCCGCGGGCGCGGTCGCGGCCCACCTCGCGGGCGCGGGGTGGCGCGACGGGCTCGTGGCGGGGTCGAGCCTGTCCATCAGCAACGTCCGGGAACGGTGGGACGGTGCCCGGGCCGCCCGCGGCGCCATGGCGCTGGCCATGCTGGAGTGCGGGATGGAGCCCGGTCCGATCCGCGCCGCGCTCCTGGCGCGGCTCGGGCGGCGCCGACGGCCCGACGCCCTGTTCGCCCTCGACCACGTGACCTCGCTCGCGGCGTTCCAGGTCCTGGCCGAACTGGGCCTCGCGCCCGGCCGCGACGTCGCCTTCGCGAGCTTCGACGAGACCGAGTGGATGCGGCTCGTGTCGCCGCCCGTCACCGCCGTGCGGCAGCCCGTGGAGGCGCTCGCCGAGACGGCGTGGCGGCAGCTCGTCCGGCGCATGGAGGGCGAGGCCGGACCACCGGTCACCGCGCGCCTCGCCTGCGCGATCGCCTTCCGCGGCTCGACGCTGCGGCAACCCGGGCGGACCGAAGCGGCCGCCTGACAATCAACAGGGAGGACTTGATCATGATCCTGACGCGACGCAGCCTCATCGGCACGCTCGGCGGCGGCGTGGCCGCGGGCGCCTTCGGCCTGCCCGCCTTCGCGGCTCAGGAGCCGCAGGCCGGCATCGTGGTGAAGATCGGCGGCATCCCGTGGTTCAACGCCATGGACGCCGGCATCGCCAGGCAAGCCAAGGCCGACGCCGTGAACGCCTGGATGATCGGCCCCACCCAGGCGGACGCGGCCCAGCAGGTCCGCGCCATCGAGGACCTGATCGCCCGCAAGGTCGACGTCATCGGCGTGGTGCCCAACGACTCGCCCGCCCTCGCCCCCGTGCTGGGGCGCGCCAAGGCGGCGGGCATCAAGGTGATCTCGCACGAGGGGCCCAGCCAGGAGAACAACGACTGGGATTTTGAGCTCACAACCATCGCGGCCTACGGCGAGCAGCACATGGACCTGCTCGCCAAGGAGATGGGCGAGGAAGGCAAGTACGTCACCTACGTGGGCTCGCTGACGGTGCCGCTCCACAACGCCTGGGCCGACGCCGCCATCGCCTACCAGAAGCAGAAGTACCCCAAGATGGCCATGCTGGGCGACCGCTTCGGCTGCGCCGAGAGCCTGGACGAGAGCATCAAGGTCACCCAGGACCAGCTCCGCGCCCACCCCGACCTCAAGGGCATCCTGACCTTCGGCTCGCAGGGCCCGATCGGCGCGGCCCGCGTGCTGGACGACCGCGGCAAGGCCAAGGCGATCGCGCTGGTGGGCGGCTTCTCGCCCGGCCAGGGGCAGAAGTGGGTGATGAACGCCACCATCCGCGGCGGCTACATCTGGAATCCGATGACCGCGGGACAGATCTTCGTGCAGCTCGCCAAGATGCTCGCCGCGGGGCAGGAGCCGAGGGATGGCATGGAGCTGGTGGAGGTGGGCCCCGTCAAGGTCTACCCCGACAAGCGCCTGATCCAGGCCCAGAAGCTTGAATCGCTCGACAAGGCCAACATCGCGCGGCTCGTGGCGCTCGGCTTGTGACGCCGCTTTCCCCCCGACGCGGCTGCGGCGCCCGTAAAACTCGGGCGCCTGCCGGTTGTGCCCTTCTCCCGCCTGGGCGGGAGAAGGTGTCCGAAGGACGAATGAGGGTGGGGTCGCGCGTCGTGCAGGACCCCTCATCCGCCCTGTCGGGCACCTTCTCCCCGCGAGGCGGGGCGAAGGGCATGGCGGCCCGGCGCGGGAGGGAGGGGTCGCGGTTCCCGCGGTCCGCCCCGGCCCCATGACCGACCCCGCGCCCTTTCTTCGCCTCCGCGGCCTCTCGAAACGCTTCGGCGGCGTGCTGGCGCTCGACGGCATCGACTGGGACGTGCGGCCGGGCGAGGTGCACTGCCTCGTGGGCGAGAACGGCTGCGGGAAGTCGACGCTGATCAAGACGGTGGCGGGCGTCCACCCGCCGACCGCCGGCGCCGTCGAGGTCGAGGGGCGCCCCGTGCTGCCGCTGACGCCCGCCCGCGCCCGCGCGCTCGGCATCCAGGTCATCTTCCAGGACCTGGCGCTGTTCCCCAACCTGTCGGTGGCCGAGAACGTCGCGGTCGAGGGCCACCTCCTCGGGCTGCTGCGGCCGGTGCGGACCGGGCGCATGCGGGCGCTCGCCGCGGGCGTGCTGAGGCGCCTCGACTTCCGCCTGGACCCCGACGCGCTCGTGGGCGACCTGTCGGTTGCGGAACGCCAGATCGTCGCGGTCGCCCGCGGGCTCGCGGCGGACGCCAGGCTCATCTTCATGGACGAGCCCACCGCCTCCCTGACCCGCGCCGAGGTCGGGAGCCTGCTCGGCATCGTCGGGCGCCTCAGGCGCGACGGCATCGCGGTGGTGTTCGTGTCCCACCGGCTCGACGAGGTGGTGGAGGTCGCCCAGCGCGTGACCGTGATGCGCGACGGGCGGGTGGTCGGCACCTACGCGAGCGGGGAGGTCGACGGGCGCCGCATCGCCAACCTGATGACGGGCCTCGACATCACGCACGCGACCGTCGCGCGCGACATGGGCGCGGCCCCCGTGCTGCTGGAGGTGCGGAACCTCACGCGGCGCGGCGACTACGCCGACGTCAGTTTCGCGCTCCGCCGCGGCGAGGTCCTGGGCCTCACGGGCCTGCTCGGCGCCGGCCGCACCGAGCTCGCCCTGACGCTGTTCGGCATGACGCGGCCCGAGGGCGGGACCGTCGCGCTCGAAGGCCGGCCGCTTCACCTGCGCTCGAACCGCGACGCCGTGAAGGCCGGCATCGCCTACCTCTCGGAGGACCGGCTGGGCCTGGGCGTGATCCTGCGACAGTCCATCGCCGACAACGTCGCGCTGGCGGTGCTGAGGGATCTGGCGGGCCGCCTCGGCCTGATCCCGGCCGCCCGCCGCCGCGGCCTCGCCCGCGGCTGGGTGGAGCGGCTCGCCATCAAGGTGCCGAACCCCGACCGGCCGGTGGGGACGCTGTCGGGCGGCAACCAGCAGCGCGTGGCGCTCGCCAAGTGGCTCGCGGCGCGCCCCAGGGTGCTGATCCTCGACAGCCCCACGGTGGGCGTCGACATCAAGAACAAGGCCGGCATCTACGCCGTGGTGGCCGACCTCGCGCGGGCGGGGGTGGGCATCATCGTCATCTCCGACGAGGTGCTCGAACTCTTCGCGACCTGCGACCGCGTGCTCCACATGCGCGCGGGCCGCCTCGTGGGCGAGGTGGTCCCCGGCCGGGTCACCGAGCACGAGCTGGAGGAGCGGATCTATGCGTGAGCGCCTGACCCGCCTCCGGCGGCGTCCCGAAGCCTGGCTGCTCGCCGTCATCCTTGCCGTGGGCGCCGTGTTCAGCCTGGCGGCCCCCGGCTTCCTGACGCTCGCCAACGTCGTGGACCTGCTCGAAACCTATTCCGTGCAGGCCATCATGGCGATGGGGCTGTTCGTGGTCCTGGTGTCGGGCGGCATCGACATCTCCTTCGCCGCGACCGCGTCGGTCAGCCAGTACGCGGGGGTCCTCTGCGCGACGCGCGCGGGGCTGCCCGCGCCGGTGTCGCTCGGGCTCGGGCTGCTGGTCGGCACCGGGCTCGGCTGCGTGAACGCGGCCCTGATCCACTACGTGCGCATCACCTCCATCATCGCCACGATCGCCACCATGAGCGTGAGCTTCTCGTTCCTGATGTACTTCTCGGGCGGCGCGTCGATCTACGACCTCCCCGACTGGTGGAGCGAGCGGGTCGTGTTCTGGCAGGCCGAGGACGCGACCGGCGCCCTGACCCGGGTGACGCTGCCGGTGGTGCTGATGCTGGCCTCGGCCCTGCTCACCTGGGCGGTGATGACGCGCACGAGCGTCGGGCGGCAGCTCTACGCGATGGGCGGCAACCCGGAGGCCGCGCGCCGCATCGGCGCCCCGATCGCGCGGCTGCACTTCGTCGCCTACGGGTTCCTGGGCTTCATGGCGGCGGCGGGCGGGCTGCTCCAGGCCCACCGCGTCGGCGAGAGCGTGCCCAACGCGCTCTACGGCTCGGAACTGTCCGTCCTGTCCGCCGCGGTGCTGGGGGGCGCGAGCCTGTCGGGCGGGGTCGGCACCGTGCCGGGCGTGCTGGGCGGCATCGTGCTGCTCGCGATCCTGCAGAACGGCCTGAACCTGCTCGGCGTCTCGTCCTACTTCTTCCAGATCGTCATCGGCCTCACCATCCTGGTGTCGACCGCCGTCACGGTGCTGAGCGCGCGCAAGGGGCGCCGCAACCGCAACCCCGGCCTGGAGGTCGCCCGTGGCTGACGTCCGCCGGGCCGTCGGCCCCGACGCGAGCCTCGCGGGCCTGGTGGCGCGGCTCCGCGGCGGCGCGCCGGGCGGCAGCCCGGGGCTGCTCGTGCTGCTCGCGGTGCTGGTGGCCGCCTTCTCGGCGCTGATCCCCGGCTTCGCGAGCCTCGGCACGCTGCAGTCCTTCATGCGGCAGCTCCCCCTCCTGGGGCTGCTGTCGCTCGCCATGATGGTGCCGCTCGTCACAGGCGGCCTCAACCTCGCGATCATCGCGACCGCCAATCAGGCGGCCCTGCTGATGGCCTTCGTGATGCGCGCCGCGCTGACCCCGGCCTCCCCGCCCGGCGCGGTGGCCGCGGCCGTGCTGCTGGCGCTAGTCTGCGGCCTCCTGCTCTGCCTCCTGATCGGCCTCGTCACGGGCGCGCTGGTCGCCTACACGGGGGTCCACCCGATCCTGGTGACGCTCGGCACCAAGTCGCTGATCGACGGCGTCAGCATCTACCTCACCCGGGGCGAGGCGATCTCCGGCCTGCCGCAGGCCTTCGCCGGGGTCGGCAACGCGTCGCTGGGCGGCGTGCCCGTCACGTTCCTTGTGCTTGTGGGGGCCGCGGCGCTGACGGGCACGATCCTGACGCGCACGCCCTTCGGCATCGCCTGCATGATGATCGGCTCCAACCCGGAGGCGACGCACTACTCCGCCGTGGACACGCGCCGGGTGCTGGTGGGCGTCTACACCCTGTCGAGCCTCACCTGCTTCGTGGCCGCGCTGGTGTCGCTGGCGCTGTTCAACTCGGCCAGCGCCGACTACGCGCAGTCCTACCTGCTGGTGACGATCCTGGCGGCCGTGCTGGGCGGCGTCGACCCGTTCGGCGGCTTCGGCACGGTGGGCGGGCTGATGCTGGCCCTCGCGGTGCTGCAGGTGATCTCGTCGGGCTTCAACCAAGTCGGGCTGAGCCCCTACCTCACCACCGCGATCTGGGGCCTGGTGCTGATCGGCGTGATGACGGCGCAGACGCTGCGCCCCTTGCTGCGGTTCGGGCGCCGATGAGCGCGGTCGCGGTCCTCGACGTCGGCAAGACCAACGTCAAGCTGGTGGTCGCGTCCCCCGACGGGCGGCTCGACGAGAGCCTGTCGCGCCCCAACCCCGTTCTGCCCGGGCCGCCCTACCGCCACCACGACCTCGCGGGGATTGAGGACTGGCTGCTCGACGGCCTGGCCGACCTCGGCCGGCGCCATCCGATCACGGCGATCGTCGGGTCCGGCCACGGGTCGGGCGGGGTGCTGGTCGACGAGCACGGCCCCGCGATGCCGATGATCGACTACGAGCAGCCCGCGCCGCCGGACGTGACCGCGGCCTACGCGGCGGAGGCGGGCTCGTTCCGCGAGCGCGGCAGCGCGATCATGCTGGGCGTGGCCCACCTCGCGCGGCAGATGCTGTGGATCGAGCGGGAGTGGCCCGAAGCCTTCGCCCGCGCGCGGGCCTGCCTCGCGGTGCCCCAGTACTGGGCGTGGCGGCTGTCGGGCGTGCTCGCCTCGGAGGTGACGAGCCTCGCGGCGCAGTCGGGCCTGTGGTGCGCGGCCGACGCGCGACCCGCCGCCCTGGTTGCCCGGCGCGGCTGGGAGCGGCTGCTGCCACCCCTGCGGCCCGCCTGGGCGACCCTCGGCCCGCTCAAGCCGGCCGTGGCGGCGCGGACGGGCCTGCCGCGGGACACGCGGGTCGTCAACGGCATCCACGACTCCTCGGCGAACCTCTACCACTACCAGGCCGCGGGGCTGGACGGGGTGACGCTGGTGTCGACCGGCACCTGGATCGTCGCCCTGAGCGACCGGCCCGGCCCCGACCTCGACGCCGAGCGGCCGGGGCTCACCTGCAACGCCGACACGCGCGGGCGGCCGCTGCCGGGCGTGCTCACCATGGGCGGGCGGGAGTTCGGCGCGGTGGCGGGCCCGTCCAAGGGGCCGGCCTCGGCGGACGTCCTGGCGCGCCTGGTTGAGACCGGCACGATGGCGCTGCCCTCCTTCGGCGACGACGACGGCCTGTTCCCCGGCACGGCGGGGCGGGGCGAGCTGCGCGGGCCGCTGGCGGACGACCCCGACGCGCGCTTCACCCTGGCGGTGCTGACCGCCGCGCTCCAGACCGACCGCTGCCTCGACGGGCTCACCCCCGGCACGGTCGTGCTCGACGGCCCCTTCGTGCGCGAGCCGCTGTTCGGCGCCCTCGTGGCCGCGCTTCATCCGAACAAGCGCGTGCTCGTCAACCCCGACTCGAACGGCGTCGCGGCGGGCGCGGCGCTGCTCGCGGGCCACGAGGCCCGCACCCGGCCCGCGCGGCTCGCCCTCTCGCCCGCGCCCGTGTTGCGCCTCGACGCCCTTCCGGCCTATCGCGACCGCTGGCGGTCCGACGCCCTGTCCAGGAGACCCTGATGAGCCACGACGACCTCGCGCAACGCCGCGCCATGGTGGACACCTGCCGCCGCATGAACGCGAGCGGCATCAACCAGGGCACGGCCGGCAACGTTTCGCTCCGCGACGGCGGGGGATTCCTGATCACCCCCACCTCGCTGCCCTACGACCGCATGGAGCCCGACGACCTCGTGCGGATGAGCTTCGAGGGCACCTACGAGGGGCGGCGGCGCCCGTCCTCGGAGTGGCGCTTCCACCGCGACATCCTCGCGTCCCGCCGGGACATCGACGTCGTGCTGCACTGCCACTCGGTCTACGCCACGACGCTCGCCTGCCACCACAGGACGATCCCGAGCTTCCACTACATGACGGGGGTCGCGGGCGGCACGACGATCCGCTGCGCGGCCTACGCGACCTTCGGCACGCAGGCGCTGTCCGACAACGCCATCGAGGCGCTGCGCGACCGCCTCGCCTGCCTGCTCGGCCAGCACGGGCAGATCTCGCTCGGCAAGACCCTGGACGCCGCGCTGGCGCTCGCGGTCGAGGTGGAGACGCTGTCGCGCCTCTACGTCCAGGCCCTCACCTTGGGCGAGCCCCCGAGCCTGCCCGACGAGGAGATGGCCCGCGTGCTCCAGCAGATGAAGAACATGAGCTACGGCCAGGCGCCCGACCTCGACGGCGTCAACGACGTCGCGCGGGAGAAGCGGTAGCGGGCCGCGGCTGGACTCGCAGGCCGGGGCCGCCACATCTACGGCGCGGATCGGGCCTCCCCGGGCCGCGGGGAAGGCGCGTGACCGCTTCCCTTCCGCATTCCTGACCCACCGTTAGTCGAGGGCTCCGACGTGAACATCGACCTCACCGGCCGCAAGGCGATCGTCACCGGATCGACCGCCGGCATCGGCCGCGCCACGGCCGAAGGGCTGGTGCGGGCCGGGGCCGCGGTCGTGGTCAACGGGCGCGGTCCCGACCGCGTCGGCGAGGCGGTGCGGCAGATCCGGCAGGCCTTTCCGCAGGGCGACGTGACCGGCGTCGCCGCGGACCTGTCCACGCCGGAGGGCGTGGGCGCGCTCACCGCGCAGGTGCCGGACACCGACATCCTGGTCAACAACGTGGGAACGGCCTTTCTCCGCGACTACAACGGCATCGAGGATATCGCCAGGATCCCGGACGAGGACTGGCTCGGCCTGTTCCAGCTCAACGTAATGAGCGGCGTCCGCGCGACCCGCCACTACCTGCCGCGGATGGTGGAGCGGGGCTGGGGCCGCGTCGTGTTCGTGAGCAGCGAGTCGGCGGTGAACACGCCGAAGGAGATGCTCGACTACGGCATGACCAAGACCGCGCAGCTCGCGGTTTCGCGCGGCCTGGCCGAGGCGGTCGCGGGCACGGGCGTCACCGTCAACGCCGTACTGCCCGGCCCGACCCGCTCGGAGATCCTCGGCACCTTCGTGGACGCCCAGGCCAAGGCGCGCGGCCTCACGCCCGAACAGGTGGAGCAGCACTTCCTGACGACGATGCGCCCGACCACGCTGATCAAGCGCTTCGCGACCACGGACGAGGTCGCCAACATGATCGTCTACACCTGCTCGGAACAGGCCTCCGCGACCACCGGCGCCGCCCTGCGCGTCGACGGCGGCGTGGTCCGGTTCGTGGCCTAACCGCGGCCGGGCCCGAGCCTGTACAGTTCCGGCCGCCGGTCGGCGAGGTAGGGGTCGGGCTCCCCGGTACCGGACCCCTCCCGCGCGACCTCCGCCACCAGCAGCGCGGGCCCCGGGCCCGCGCGCGCCAGGTCCTCGCCGTCCGGGCCGACGATGACCGAGCCGCCCTGGTAGTCGAGGCCGTTCTCGCGCCCGCACAGCCCCGCGTAGGCGATGGCGAGATGGTTCTCCTGGGCGCGAACGGGCAGGGCCGCGCGCGACACGCGGTCGTTGGGGCCGCTGCGGGGCAGGGCGGTCGCGACCAGGAGCAGCTCCGCGCCCGCCAGCGCCAGCGAGCGGACCATCTCGGGGAACTCCACGTCGTAGCAGATCAGCAGCCCCGTCCGCAGCCCGCCCAGGTCGAACAGGGGCGACAGCTCCGAGCCCGGCGCGAAGCACGCCTTCTCCTGCGGTCCGAACAGGTGGCACTTGCGGTAGACCCGCGCGGCCCCGTCCGGCAGGGCCACCGCGAGGCTGTTGTAGACCGTGGGCCCGTCGCGCTCCGGGAAGCCCGCCGCGACCGCGAGGCCCGTCTCGGCCGCGAGCGCCGCGAGCCGCGTCACCGCCGGCCCGTCGCGCGGCTCGGCCAGGCGCGCCACCTCGTCCCAGATCGCGTAGCCCGTCACCGCCATCTCGGGGGCGAGCAGCACGGCGGCGCCCGCCGCCGCCGCGGCGCGGGCCGCCGCCGCGATCCGGTCGAGGTTGGCCGGGACATCGGCCGGCGTCGGCTGCATCTGGAGGACGGCGAGGCGCATGGCGGCCTCAGGCCCGGTCGTCGGCCACGTAGCTGCCGATCTTGCGGGCGAGGTCGGGGTCGCGCCGCGCCAGCACGGCGCCGTACAGGATCGCGACCACCAGCCCCACGCCCGTGACGGCGGGGAACAGGTTGAACGGCGCGGGCTGGCCGGGCTGGACCAGGCCCCACAGCGGGAACAGCGTCAGCACGAGCGCCAGCGCCGGGATGATGGCGTGGCGCAGGACGCTGAAGTCCGCGCGGTGGAAGCGGAGGATGTAGACGGGCAGCGCCACGTTGGTGATCAGGTAGACGAGCACCACGGGGATGGTGCCGAGCGTCCCCGTCTGGCCGAAGATGTCGACCGGCTCCAGCCCGCCGAACACCCCGAAGCCCAGCGCGATCAAGGCCGCGAGCACGATGTAGGACCACATGGCGACCGCGGGCGTGTCGTGGGACGCGTCGATACGGCCGAACACGCGCGGCAGCAGGCCCTCGCGCCCCGCGCTGAACAGGATGCGGGCCTGCGAGTTGGTGAGGCCCAGAAGGCAGGAGAAGATGCTGGTGAGCCCCGCGAGGTAGGCCACGATGAGCAGCGGGCTCGCGGTGGCCTTCAGCGCGTCCACGAAGGGGATGGACGAGTCGCTGATCGCCTTTGCGTCGTTGTGGAAGGCGATCTCGGTCGCGTAGGCCAGGAAGATGAACACCGCGCCGAGCGCCAGCGTGCCCAGCACCAGCGCGCGCGGGATGTTGCGCCGCGGGTTCTCGGTTTCCTCGGCGAGCGTCGCCGAGTTCTCCCAGCCCACGAACATGTAGACCGCGAGCGGGAAGCCCAGCCCCACCCCCTTGAGACCGCCCGACAGGTTCGAGGGGTCGAACGGCGCCAGGCTGAGCGCGTCGCGGTTGACCACCAGCATCACGACCGCGCCCACCAGCAGCAGCGCCAGCTCGAAGTAGAAGAACACCGCCGCCCACGTGGTCGAAATCTTCACGCCGCGCGCGACAAGGAAGCCGCAGAGCAGGGTGGCGAGCACCGCGAACACCTGCCAGGGCAGGTCGATGCCGAGGAAGAGCTTCAGCGTGTCGTGCGTCCAGCCGCCCGCGATGGCCACGATGGCGGCCGCCGCCACCGCGTAGCCCACAACCGTGAACAGCGAGGCCGCGGCCCCCGCCGTGGGGCCGAACGCCATTCCGATGTAGGTCACGAACGAGCCCGTGCTGGGCGTGTACTTGGTGAACTCCGCCAGCGTGTTGGACAGGAACAGGATGGCCACCATGGCGATCACGATGGTGAGCGGGGCCGCGACGCCCGCGCCCCCCACGATGGTCGCGAAGCCGAAGTAGAAGCCCACCGCGGGCGCGATGTTGGCGAGCGTCGAGGCCACGATCTGGGGCAGGCCCAGCGCGTTGCGGCTCAGCCGGTCCGTTTGCAGCGATACCGCCGTCATCCCCTTCTCCCCCTGGTTGCGCGGCTGTGCCGCGGAAATGGTCCCCGTCTCACCCGATCTCGCGGAGGAGCTGCATGCGGTCGAGCCGCAGGGCCGCGGCGCGCCGGTGGCCTTCCAGCCCCTCGCTGCGGCTCTGCCGCACGGCGGGCGGCGCCACCGCCCTGACGCCGCGCTCGTCCAGCCACTGGTGCGTCGCGACCTTGAGGTAGGAGCCGACCCACAGCCCGCCCGTGTAGCGCCCGGCGCCCAGCGTCGGCAGCGTGTGGTTGGTGCCGCAGCACTTGTCGGAGAACACCACGCTCGCCATGGGGCCGATGAACAGCGAGCCGTAGTTGCGCAGCTTGGCGGCGGTCGCCTGGGGGTCGAGCGTGTGGACCTCCAGGTGCTCGGCCGCGATCCAGTCCGAGTAGGCGATCATGGCGGCCTCGTCCGGGCACACCGCGATCTCGCCGTAGTGCTCCCAGGCGGTTCCCGCCACGCTGCCGGTGGACAAGCCCGGCAGCTGCCGCTCCACCTCCCGCAGCACGGCCTCGGCCAGCGGGCGGCTGGTGGTGATCAGCCCCACCCGGGTCCGCACGTCGTGCTCGGCCTGGGCGAGCAGGTCGACCGCGATGGTCTCGGCGTCGCCGGTCTCGTCCGCGACCACGAAGATCTCGCTCGGGCCCGCGAGCTGGTCGATGCCGACGGGACCGAACACCTGCCGCTTGGCCTCGTTCACGTAGGCGTTGCCCGGCCCCGCGATCTTGTCCACGGCGGGCACGCTCTCGGTCCCGAACGCCATGGCCGCGACGGCCTGGGCGCCGCCCACCCGGAACACCCGGTCCGCCCCCGCAAGGTGGCAGCCCGCCACCATCGCCCGGTGGGCGCCGGGCGGCAGGCAGGCCACCACCTCGTCGCAGCCCGCGACCTTGGCGGGCACGATCGTCATCACGGGGGCCGACAGCAGCGGGTAGCGCCCGCCCGGCACGTAGCAGCCCACCCTGCCGATCGGGATGACGCGGTGGCCGAGGTGCAGGCCGGGCAGCAGCTCCACGTCGAGCGGCAGGACGGTGGCGAGCTGGGCCTGGGCGAAGGCGCGCACCTGGGCAATCGCGAACTCGGTGTCGGCGCGGGTTTGCGGGTCCAGCGCCGCCACCGCGGCCTCCTTCTCGGCCGCCGTCACCTCCAGGTGCTCGACGTCGGCACCGTCGAACTGCTTCGAGTAGCGGCGGAGCGCCGCGTCGCCGTCCCGGCGCACGGCGTCGAGGATGTCGCGCACCGCGGACTCGACCGCCGTGGTGTCCGCCGTGGCGTCCCGGGCGGGCGCCTTGACGTAGGCGACGGCGTCGCGCGGGGTGGGGCCGGGCTGTCTGGCCATGGGAGTGGTCCGATGAAGGATGCGTGACACCCAGCATCGAAAAATCCGTCCGCGGAAACAATGGCGAAGTCGTGGCTGGTGCGTATTCTCACCAGACCCGGGCTCCGCGGCGGAGCCCGGCACCGGGGCTTCGGACGGGCGCATGGCGGCGGTGGGGGCTCACATCAAGGAACTCCGCCGGCGGCGCGGGCTCGCGCTGCGCGAGCTGGCCCGGCGGTCGGGCGTGTCGCACTCGACCATCTCGCTGATTGAGCGCGACCGGCTGAGCCCGTCGGTCGACACGCTCAGCGCCGTGCTGGAAGCGCTCGGCTCCACGCTGGCGGGCTTCTTCCTCCAGCTCGACGCGGACAAGGTCTGCTCGCCCTTCTTCCGCGCGCGGGACCTGGTGGAGATCGGCCGGAGCGACGCGATCTCGCACCGCATGGTCGGCTTCGGCCATCCCAACCGGCACCTCCTCATGCTGCACGAGACCTACGCGCCCGGCGCCGACACGGGACGGGTCTTCTCCCACGCCGCGCAGGAGGCCGGCGTCGTGACGCGCGGGCGCGTGGAGGTGACGGTGGGGTCGGACAGCCGCGTGCTCGGGCAGGGGGACGGCTATTACTTCGACAGCCGCCTGCCGCACCGCTTCCGCAACGCCGGACCGGAGGAGGCCGAGATCGTCAGCGCCGTCACGCCGCCCACCTACTGAGGGGATCACGCGGCGGTGAGTATTCTTGATGCGCGGCGCCCGGCCGGTCGTGGCGAGCCCTCCCTTGCGGCGCGCCGGGACGTCCCGACATCACCCGTCACGATCTCGCCCACCCAGGACGGAGCACCCGACCCATGAGGCAGTACCAGCTCGCGCGCGCCGGCAGCATCGACGGCCTCGCGGTCGTCGAGGTCCCGAAACCCACGCCGGGTCCGGGCGAGATCCTCGTCCGCATCCGGGCGGTGTCCCTGAACTACCGGGACCTGATGACGGTCAAGGGCGTCTACGCGGGCCCGGCGCGGCCCGGGCTGGTGCCGGTGTCCGACGGGGCGGGCGAGGTGGAGGCGGTGGGGCCGGGCACCTCGCGCGTCAGGCCGGGCGACCGGGTCTGCCCCATCTTCGGCCCCGACTGGATCGGCGGGCCGGTGCGCGAGGCGCTGGTCGCCCGGGCGCGCGGCGGCACGGTGGACGGCGTGCTGTCCGACTACGTCGTCACGCCCGAGAGCGCGGTGGTCCACGTCCCAGCGCACCTGTCGTTCGAGGAAGCCGCCACGCTGCCCTGCGCGGCCGTGACCGCCTGGTCCTCCCTGGTCGCGGTCGGGCGGGTTGCGGCGGGCGACACCGTGCTGGTGCAGGGCACGGGCGGGGTGTCGATCTTCGCGCTGCAACTCGCCAAGCTGCTCGGGGCGCGGGTGATCGGCACCTCGTCGTCGTCCGACAAGCTCGACCGCGCCCGCGCGCTCGGGCTCGACGAGGCCATCAACTACACAACCACGCCGGAGTGGCAGGACGCCGTGCTCGCGCTGACGGGCGGGGTCGGGGTCGACCACGTGGTCGAGGTGGGTGGCGCGGGCACGCTCCCGCGCTCGCTCCAGGCGGTGCGGATGGGCGGCACGGTCGGGGTCATCGGCGTGCTCACCGGCCGCAGCGAGATCGACCCCACCGTCATCCTGCGCCGCCGCGTCGGCCTCCAAGGCATCTACGTGGGGTCGCGCGACCTGTTCGAGGCCATGAACCGCGCGGTCGCGCTGCACGGGCTGCGGCCGGTCATCGATCGGGTGTTCCCGTTCGAGGAAGCCCCGGACGCGTGGCGCCACCTCGAAGGCGCGACGCATTTCGGCAAGATCGTGATCCGGCTCTGACGGGCGCCTGCCCCGGACCACGCCGGGCGGTGTTTCAGCCGCCCGGACGCGGCGTCGCGACGCCCGGCAGAGCCTCGCCGTTGTTCGCCGACACGCTCGCGGGCCGGTCGAGGACCGAGCTCGGCCCGTCCGAACGGATCGGGACCAGCACGGCGCCGAACACGTCCCTGATCTCGCCCGAAACCTCGTCCTGCGCGACGGACCCAGGTCTCTGGCCGGAACCCGTCCGCGCCCGCGGTCGGCATCAGGTGGGCCGCTAGCGCGCTGCCGTTGCGGGGCGGAACGGCGGCGAGGCGGCCCTCGCGTCGCGCACGGCAACGGCGTGACGCGCATCCTCGATGCGGGACCGATCGGACGTGACCCGGGCGGCCTTCCAGGCGGCGGGTGCTCCATGCTGCAGTGATAGGCGAGCAGGGCCGCGGCGCCGGGCCGGGCGCCCAGGCCTTCAACGGGCAGGAGGCGTGCGGTCCAGCACCATCCACCGGCCGTCGGCTTCCCTCACGCGGAAGCCGAACTGGCCGTAGAGCCCCTGCGCGTCCGCCGTGTTCAGCGACCAGTGATGGACGGTTGCGAGCTCCGGGTGCCCAAGGATGACTTCAACGAGCGCCTTTCCGAGACCGAGGCCGCGCGACGACGGGTGAACGAACAGGTCGGCGAGGTGCGCGCGGAAGGTGTAGTCGGTGAGCACCCGGCCGAAGCCCACCTGCGCGCCCTCCGGAGGGTGGATGCCGAAGCACAGGCAGTTGGCCCAGCTCCGCTCCGTCAGCGCCCGCGGGCGGTTCAGCGACCAGTACTGACCGGCGAGCGCGCGGTGGACGAGGTCCATGTCGAGGCGTTCGCGGTCGTCGCTGATCACGTGGCCGCTCGGCAGCGTGACGGCGTGGACCATCAGCGCCGGTCCCCGCGGCCCGCGACGGGCACGGGACAGCGCGGGAGCCGGTCCGCCCCGGCGACCCCGTCCGCCCCGCTCCCCTGCGTCGCGATCAAGCCGACCTCCCACCGTCCTCCGACGGGCAGCATAGCTGTTCGGGGTCGCGAAGACATCGCCTTCGCGGGGTCGACGTCAGGCCGCCCGCGGCCCGGCCGAGGGGCGCGCGGGTCGGCCGTTGAACAGCGGCTGGTCGGCCAGCACCGCCTCCACGATGAAGTCGTGCGCGGCCCGGATGCGCCCGAGGCCCCGCATGTCCTCGTGCTCGACGATCCAGTAGCTGCGGACCGCCGTGCGGTCTGGGAGGACCGGGCGCAGGTCGGCGTGGCGCTCGGCGATGAAGCGGTGCAGGACCCCGAGCCCCAGCCCCGCCCGGACGGCCTCGACCTGCCCGATGGCGCCCGCGCACTGGAAGCCCGCTGGCTCGCGCGCGAAGAGCTCGCGCACGTAGTTCAGCGCCGGCGAATAGGCGTAGTCGTCGACGTAGCCGACCAGGCGGTGGTGCTTCAGATCCCCGACGGCCGCGGGGACGCCGTGGCGCGCGAGGTAGCCGTCGGCGCCGTAGATGCCCAGCGCGTAATCGGTGAGCTTGCGCGCCACGAGGCGGCCCGCCTCGGGCTTGTCCAACACGATGGCGATGTCGATCTCGCGCTTGGTCAGCGGCGCGACCTGCGGGCTCGGCACCAGCTGGATCGTGATGCGGGGGTGGCGCTCGACGAACCGGGCGCAGCGCGGCGCGAGGTAGAAGGTCGAGAACCCGTCGGGCGCGCCGATCCGCACCGTGCCGCCGAGCTCGACGTCCGTGTCGGCCAGGGCCGCCTGCGCCCGCAGCAGGCTGGTCTCCATGGCCTCCGCGGTGCTGAGCAGCACCTGCCCCGCCGCCGTGAGCCCGACCCCGGTCGTGCGCCGGTCGACCAGCCGGGCGTTCAGCGCCCCTTCCAGCGCCGTGATGCGGCGGTTGACGGTGGCGTGGTCGACCTTGAGCTGGCGCGCCGCGGCCACGAACTGGCCCGCGCGGGCCACCGCCAGGAAGACGCGGAGGTTGTCCCAATCCATCCTATGCCTGTTTGCACACAGCGGCTGCGCAATCTCGCGACTTGCTGTGCAGAAATATTCCTGGTCAGGTGCCGGGCGTCAAGCAGGCAGGCAGGGAGGGTCGCGTGAGGGACTACGGGCATTTCATCGGCGGCAAGCACGTCGCCGGCACCTCGGGGCGTTTCGGCGACGTGTTCACGCCCATGACGGGCGAGGTGGGCGCGCGCGTGGCGCTGGCCTCCGCCGACGAGGTCGCGGCCGCGGTGGCGAGCGCCGCCGCCGCGCAGCCCGAATGGGCCGCCGTCAACCCGCAGCGCCGCGCGCGCGTGATGATGCGCTTCCTCCAGCTCGTGCTCGACAACCAGAAGGAGCTGGCCGACCTGCTCGCCCGCGAGCACGGCAAGACGGTCCCCGACGCCATGGGCGACATCCAGCGCGGCTACGAGGTGGTGGAGTTCGCCTGCGGCGTGCCGCACCTGCTCAAGGGCGAGTACACGGACGGTGCCGGGCCGGGCATCGACGCCTATTCCATGCGCCAGCCGCTCGGCGTGACCGCCGGCATCACGCCGTTCAACTTCCCCGCCATGATCCCGATGTGGAAGTTCGCGCCCTCGATCGCCTGCGGCAACTCCTTCGTGCTGAAGCCGTCCGAGCGCGACCCCGGCGTGCCGATGCGGCTCGCCGAGTTGATGCTGGAGGCGGGCGCGCCCGCGGGCGTGCTCAACGTCGTCAACGGCGACAAGGTGGCGGTTGACGCCCTGCTCGACCACCCGGAGGTCAAGGCGATCGGCTTCGTGGGCTCGACGCCCATCGCCGAGTACATCTACGCGCGGGGCGCCGCGGCGGGCAAGCGCGTGCACGCTTTCGGCGGCGCCAAGAACCACATGGTCGTCATGCCCGACGCCGACATGGACAAGACCGTCGACGCCCTGATCGGCGCGGGCTACGGCTCGGCCGGGCAGCGCTGCATGGCGATCTCCGTCGCGGTGCCGGTGGGCCAGGCCGCGGCCGACGCGCTGATGGCGCGCCTGGTGCCGCGCGTGGAAGCCCTGAAGATCGGCCCTTCGACCGACCCGCAGGCCGACTACGGCCCGCTCGTCACCCGCGCCGCCGTGGAGCGCGTCCACCAGTACTGCGACATCGGCGTCAAGGAAGGCGCCGACCTCGTCGTGGACGGCCGCGGCTTCACCATGCAGGGCTACGAGAACGGCTTCTACGTGGGCTCCTGCCTGTTCGACAACGTGACCAAGGACATGCGTGTCTACAAGGAGGAGATCTTCGGCCCCGTCCTTTCGGTGGTGCGCGCCAAGACCTACGAGGAGAGCCTGGCGCTCTGCAACGACCACGAATACGGCAACGGGACGGCGATCTTCACCCGGGACGGCGACGCGGCGCGCGACTTCGTGAGCCGCGTGCAGGTCGGCATGGTGGGCGTGAACGTGCCGATCCCGACCCCGCTCGCATACTATTCCTTCGGGGGATGGAAGCGCTCGGCCTTCGGCGACCTGAACCAGCACGGCCCCGACGCGGTGCGCTTCTACACCAAGACCAAGACGGTGACGGCGCGCTGGCCTTCGGGCGTGAAGGAGGGGGCCGAGTTCTCGATGCCGACGATGTAGCCGCCCGGGAAGGGGGCTCCTGTCCGGCGCGGCCGGAGCCCCCGCGTCCCGCCCGGCCGTCCTGCCCGACTCCGCGAGCTACCTTAGAACGGATAAAAACTGTTGCGCGGCGAACTTTTGGAGATTAGAAGAGTTCTCAAGAAGCGGTCACCCCGCTTCGACCAGGAGGATCTCATGAACGCGTCCGCGGCCTGCCAGAAGTGCACGTTCTTCGACGATCACGCGAAGATGGCGTTGCAGTCGGCGAACACCGACGGCCTCTGCCGGTTCAACCCTCCGATCAGCCAGCCGTCGCCCGAGGCTCACGGCCTGTGGCCCGTGGTGTCGTCGAGCGACTGGTGCGGTCACTTCGCGCCGAACTCCTCGCTCTCGACCGCGGCGGAGTAGGCGTCGGAGCAGCGCGGCGAGGGCGGCCCGTCCGGTTCCGCGCGCGGGCCGCGCCAAACCCGAACCTGGATGTCGTTCGCCGCTCAATGACGCGTCGCTGTCGGGCGTCGAACCGGTTTTTCCGCGAGACGCGATGCGGCCTCGTCGGTCGCGCGGGCCGCGACGTTGGCCGCGCCGTGCAAGCGAGGCGTCATCGCTCCGCCGGTGAGGGCCGACCCAGCGTCCGCGACGGTCGGCTCGTCGTTCCGGCGGCTCGCGGATAGGAGTTTCAGGAACGCGGCCTCGTGGTGGGTGACGCGGCAGCACGTCGCGGGCAGGAACGACTCTCCGCGGGGCCGCGCGTCGCGCACCGTCCTGACCAACATGGTCAAGTGCGCCACGAGCGCGCCGGCCGGCCCGGGCTCCAGCACCTCACCGGCGCCCGCGTAGGCCGCGTCCCAGCAGGCGACGTCGCCCGTGGCGTAGCCGGCCGCGACCATGCGGATGACCCACAACGCGAGGACCTCGGCCTCGTCCGCGCAGGCGTCCGCGATCGAGGCGGTGGCGCCGTGTCGCGCTTCTACCATGGCCGGTCCTCCGCGGTTAGCGGCCGGCCCGAGCACGCTAGACCGGCTCGGACCGGACCTTGCCCGTATCGTCAGCCGATCCCGAAGACGCCCTTGAGGGTCGCGAGGTCTTCGGCGAGCGCCGTGACCGGGCCTTTCAGCGTGGTCCGGTCGGCGTCGGTCAGCTTCTCGTAGCTGACGAAGCCGTGCCCGCTGCGGTACTTCGACAGCACGGCGTCGACCTTGGCGAAGTTGTCGTGCAGGCGTGAGTCGAGCCCGGCGTCCCGCGCCTTCAGCAGCGGGTTCAGGAGGGCGAGGATTTTCTGCGCGCCGTCGACGTTGGCTTGAAAATCCCACAGGTCGGTGCGGGAATAGCGGTCCTCCTCGCCGGTGATCTTCTTGGAGGCCACCTCCTCGATGAGGTCGGCCGCGCCGCCCACCATGGCCTTGGGCGTGACCGTCAGGGTGGCGAGCCGGCGCTGGAGGTCGAGCACGTCGGCCATCAGCTTGTCCGCGACCGGCGCCAGGCCCTCGGTCGAGCGGTCGGCGAAGAGGCCCTTCTCGATGCGGTGGAAGCCCAGGAAGTTGGGGTCGGCGGCCTTCTTCTCGAAATCGTCCTCGCGGCTGTCCATGCTGCCGTCGAGGTCGTTGAACAGCTCCGCGATGGGCTCGATGCGCTCGTAGCGCTCGTGGGCGGGCGCGTAGGCCGCGCGGGCCCCCTCCATGTCGCCCGCCTTGACCTCGCGGACGAACGTGCGCGTTTGCTCGACGAGCGCGTCCACCTCGCCCGTGACGTAGACCTTGTAGTCGGCGATGGGCTTGACGAGCTCGGCCGGCGTGGGCGCCGCGGCGAGGGCGGGGCTGCCCGCCAGGCCGCACAGGCCGAGAACGCCGATCGCGAGACTTCTGGATTGCTTCACTGACTTGACCCCATTCTGTTCAATGTTCTCCGCCTTAGTTGCTGGATCGGATCGACGCAAGTTTTATATTGTGGAAGTATAATAGTTCAAAACTAACGCCCGGAACACTGAAGTCGTTCTAAAGTCAAACTGTAGGACGTGCCGCGGGGAAGCGGCGCCGACGTCGCGAGACTTGCGGCTGCGGCCCGGCAAGCTCGGCAGCGCCGTCGTGAAGGCCCCATCCTGTCCACGAAACCGGCGGGCGCGGATTGCCTGCGCGCGCGAGACCTGCTAAGCGAACTTCCCCGCCGGACCGGATCGGCCTTCCTCGCGAAGGGCGGGCCGTAGGGCGGTCAACCCATGTCTGTCGTCACGCCGGTCCGAGCGCCGGCCCGTTCCCGGGGGAGCGGAGGGTCTTTCCTCGCGAACCGCGAGGGGGAGGCCGCTGGCGGTTTCGGCAGGCCCTGCAACGCCAACAAGAGCCGGCGCCGCCCGCCAAGGGCCCAATCGGAGCATCAATGTCCGCACTCGTATCCGCCTCGCGCGGCAATCCCACGCGCGAAGATTTCGCCGCCCTGCTCGACGAGAGCTACGGCAGCAACGACGCCTTCGAGGGCACGGTCGTCAAGGGAACGATCGTCGCCATCGAGAAGGACGTGGCCGTCATCGACATCGGCCTCAAGACCGAGGGGCGCGTCGCCCTCAAGGAGTTCACCAACCAGAACCGCGAGCCCTCCCCCGGGGTGGGCGACGTGGTCGAGGTCTACCTGGAGCGCGTCGAGAACGCGCTCGGCGAGGCCGTGATCTCGCGCGACAAGGCGCGCCGCGAGGAGTCCTGGGTCAAGCTGGAGAAGGCCTTCGAGAAGAACGAGAAGGTCGAGGGCATCATCTTCAACCAGGTCAAGGGCGGCTTCACGGTCGACCTCGACGGCGCGGTGGCCTTCCTGCCCCGCAGCCAAGTGGACATCCGCCCCGTGCGCGACGTCACCCCGCTGATGCACGTGCCCCAGCCCTTCCAGATCCTCAAGATGGACCGCCGCCGCGGCAACATCGTGGTGTCGCGCCGCACCGTGCTGGAAGAGAGCCGCGCCGAGCAGCGCCACGAGATCGTGGCCAACCTCGAAGAAGGCCAGGTCATCGACGGCACGGTCAAGAACATCACCGACTACGGCGCCTTCGTGGACCTGGGCGGCATCGACGGGCTGCTGCACGTCACCGACATCGCCTGGCGGCGCGTCAACCACCCGACCGAGGTGCTGTCGATCGGCCAGACCGTGAAGGTCAAGATCATCAAGATCAACCACGAGACGCACCGCATCTCGCTGGGCATGAAGCAGCTCCTCGACGACCCGTGGCAGGGGATCGAGGCCAAGTACCCCATCAACCTCAAAATGGCCGGCCGCGTCACCAACATCACCGACTACGGCGCCTTCGTGGAGCTGGAGCCGGGGATCGAGGGCCTGATCCACGTGTCCGAGATGTCGTGGACCAAGAAGAACGTCCACCCCGGCAAGATCGTCGCCACCTCCCAGGAGGTCGAGGTCCAGGTGCTGGAGGTCGACCCCGTCAAGCGCCGCATCTCGCTGGGCCTCAAGCAGACGCTCTCCAACCCTTGGGAGCTGTTCGCCGACAAGAACCCGGTGGGCTCGATCGTCGAGGGCGAGGTCAAGAACAAGACCGAGTTCGGCCTGTTCATCGGGCTCGACGGCGACGTGGACGGCATGGTCCACCTCAGCGACCTCGATTGGGCCAAACCCGGCGAGCAGGTCATCGACGACTTCAAGAAGGGCGACACGATCAAGGCGCAGGTGCTCGACGTCGACGTCGAGAAGGAGCGCATCTCGCTGGGCGTCAAGCAGCTCGCAGGCGACCCCTTCGTGTCCAAGGCGGGCGAGGAGGGTGGCACCTCCGGCGAGCTCCGCAAGGGTTCGGTGGTCACCTGCGAGATCATCGACGTCAAGGACGGGGGCGTGGACGTGCGCATCGCGGGCACGGACCTGACCTGCTTCGTGCGCCGCGCCGAGCTCGCGCGCGACCGCAACGACCAGCGCCCGGACCGCTTCGCGGTGGGCGAGAAGGTCGACGCCCGCATCACCCTGCTCGACCGCAAGGCCCGCAAGGTGCAGGTGTCGGTCAAGGCGCTCGAAGTCGCCGAGGAGAAGGAAGCCATCGCCCAGTACGGCTCGGCCGACTCGGGCGCGTCGCTCGGCGACATCCTGGGCGCGGCCCTCAAGCGGCAGCGCGAGAACCAGGGCTGAGAAGGGCGGGAGCCGCTGCGGCGGCCCTTGATGCCCGATTGAGTTAGGCCCGCGCGGACTCCTTCCGCGCGGGCCTTTTCGTTCACCGCCATTGCGAGCGCAGCGAAGCAATCCAGTCAGCTGCGGTTCTGGATTGCTTCGCTTTGCTCGCAATGACGATTGAGACACAGGCGGGATGGCCAAGCGACCTCGCGTCTACATCATGGCCAATCAACGTGATGGCACGCTCTACACCGGCGTCACGTCCAACCTCGCCGAACGCGTTCAGCAGCATAGGACGGGCACGGTGCCCGGCTTCACAAGCCGCTGCGACTGCAAGCTGCTCGTCTGGTGCGAACATCTCCCAACCACGGGTGACGCGATCACCCGTGAGAAGCAGGTCAAGGGTGGCTCGCGGCAGAAGAAGCTGGCCCTCGTCGAGGTCACGGATCCGACCTGGACCGATCTTTCCCATACCCTCAACGCGTAGCGCAGTCGCGATGCCCACGGTGTCACCCAGCCCCGCGGCTGTCTGGATTGCTTCGCTGCGCTCGCCACGACGAACTCCAGCAGAGTTTCATGACTCCCATCGCGATCGGCATCGACTTCGGCACGACCAATTCTACCGTGGCTGTTGCTGATGAAGGCGGCCAAGTCCGCTCGCTGACCTGGCCCTCCGCGACCGGGCCAACCGACGTCTTCCGCACCGCCCTCGCCTTCTGGAGCGAGGGGCGGGCGCCGCGCGCCGTGGTGCGTCACGTGGGCGGCCCGCGGGCCTTGGAACGCGCGCTCGCGCCCGAGGGCACCCAGCGCTTCGTGCAGTCCATCAAGACTTATCTGGCGACCGCGTCCTTCTCGGACACGCGGCTGTTCGGGCAGCGCTTCACCATCGAGGCGTTGGTCGCGACCTTCCTCACGCACCTGTTCGAGGGCGAGGGCTCCCTTCTCGCGCTGCCCGCCGTGGGCGGGCGGCCCGTGGTCTTCGCGGGCGGTCGACCCGACGAGGCGCTGGCCGTGGCGCGGCTCACCGAGGCCTACGCGGGGGCCGGCCTGCCCGGCATCGAGCTCGCCTACGAGCCCCTCGGCGCCGCCTACTGGTACGCCCGCGGCCTCGGGCGGGACGAAACCGTGCTGGTGGCGGATTTCGGGGGCGGCACCAGCGACTTCTCGGTGATCCGCTTCACGCGCGATCCGGGCGGGTCCCCGCGGGGCGAGGCGCTCGCCCACGCGGGCGTCGGGGTCGCGGGCGACACGTTCGATTACCGGCTGGTCGACCACCTCGTCTCGCCCAAGCTCGGCAAAGGCTCGCACTACCGCTCCTTCGGCAAGCTCCTGCCCTTTCCGGCCTACGTCCACGCGGGTTTCGCGCAGTGGCACCAGCTGTCCTGGCTGAAGACCCCCAAGGTCATGGCCGAGCTGCGCGACCTCCGCGCCGCGAGCGACCGGCCCGACCGGATCGAGGACCTGATCACCTTCCTGGAGATGGACCTCGGCTTCGAGCTCTACCGCGCCGTGGGCGCCGTGAAGGCGCGCCTGTCGGAGGCCGACGAGGCCGAACTGGCGTTCGAGGGGGGCGGCGTGGCGCTGCGGGCCAGGGTGACGCGCGCCGATTTCGAGCGCTTCATCGCCGACGACCTCGCCCGCATCGGGCAGGCGGCCGATGCGGCTTTGGAGCGCGCGGGCCTCGGCGCGGGCGAGGTCGACGCCGTGTTCCTGACGGGCGGCACGTCCTACGTGCCGGCCGTCCGGCGCCTGTTCGCGGACCGCTTCGGGGACGCCCGGCTGCACGCGGGCAACGCGTTCCAGTCGGTGGCCTCCGGCCTCGCGCTGCTGGCCGCCGACCGCGCCCGGGGCCGTTGAGGGCCCGCGTTGCCCGCGCGGGCGATTGCGCCTATGTGTCGGGTCTCTTCACGCACCCCGGCTAGGGTGCGCGTCGTGCACCGGAGCAGCCGACAATGGGATTCAGGATCGCGGTCGTGGGCGCCACGGGCAACGTCGGGCGCGAGATGCTCGACGTTCTGGCCGAGCGGGCCTTCCCGGCCGACGAGGTCGTGGCGCTGGCCTCCAACCGCTCGCTCGGCACGGAGGTGTCGTTCGGCGACAAGGTGCTCAAGTGCAGGGCGCTCGAAAACTACGACTTCGCGGGCACCGACATCTGCCTGATGTCGGCGGGCGGCGAGGTGTCCAAGGCGTGGTCGCCGCGCATCGGCGCCCAGGGCTGCGTGGTGATCGACAACTCGTCCGCCTGGCGCACCCACCCCGACGTGCCGCTCGTGGTGCCGGAGGTGAACGCCGACGCCGTTTCGGGCTTCCGCAAGATGAACATCGTCGCCAACCCGAACTGCTCCACGGCGCAGCTGGTGGTGGCCCTGAAGCCCCTGCACGACCGCGCCACCATCAGGCGCGTGGTGGTTTCGACCTACCAGTCGGTGTCGGGGGCGGGCAAGGAGGCGATGGACGAGCTGTTCGCCCAGACGCGCGCGGTGTTCGTGTCCGACCCCCTGCAGACCAAGACCTTCCCCAAGCGCATCGCCTTCAACGTCATCCCGCAGATCGACGTCTTCATGGAGGACGGGGCGACCAAGGAGGAGTGGAAGATGGTGGTCGAGACCAAGAAGATCCTCGACCCCAAGATCAAGCTCATCGCCACCTGCGTGCGCGTCCCGGTCTTCATCGGCCACTCCGAAGCCGTCACGGTGGAGTTCGAGAACCCGATCACCGCGGACGAGGCGCGCGACGCCCTGCGCGAGGCGCCCGGCTGCCTGGTGATCGACAAGCGCGAGCCCGGCGGCTACATGACCCCGCACGAGGCGGCGGGCGAGGACGCCACCTACATCTCGCGCATCCGCGAGGACCCAACCGTCGAGAACGGCCTGTCGTTCTGGTGCGTGTCCGACAACCTGCGCAAGGGCGCGGCCCTGAACGCGGTGCAGATCGCCGAAACGCTCGTCAACCGCAAGCTGATCGCCCCCAAGCGGCTCGCGGCGTAGCGGGCGGGAAGGGTGGGCCGCCGCCCGCTCGCCGCCGCCGCCCTCGTCGCGGTCTCGCTGCTGCGCGCGGGCGCGACCGCCCGGGCCGACGACGCGCCGCCGCCGTTGATCGCGGTCGAGGGTTCCGCGTCCGTCGATCTGCCGCCCGACCTGGCCCGACTGACGCTCGGGGTGACGCTGGAACGCCCGACCGCGGTCGCGGCCACCGCCGACGTCGCCAAGGCTGCCCAGGCGGTCGTCCAGGGGATCGGGGCCGAGGGCATCGCGGACAAGGATGTCGCGACAGGATCGGTGTCGCTCACCATCCTCCCGGCCGAGAGCGGGCACGACGGCGAGCCGCCCCGGCCCTTCCGCTTCCAGGCCTCCACGGTGCTGATCGTCACGGTGCGGCCCGCCGAGAGGGCGGGCGCGATCGCCTCCCGGCTCGTCGACCGCGGCGCCAACACGCTGGAGGGCATCGACTACGGGTCGAGCCGGGCGGATGCGGTCCTGGACGACCTGCGCGCCCGGGCCGCGCAGGACGCCAGGCACAAGGCCGAGGTCTACGTGGGGGCGCTCGGCCTGCGGCTCGGGCGCGTGCTGGCCATCACGCCCGGCGAGGCCGCCGCGCCCGTGGCGCCCGCGCCCATGCGGCTCGCCCGTTCGCCCGCGCCGCTTGTCCTGCCGACCCGGCCGGGCGCGCTCACGGTCGGCACCGCGGTCACGGTCCGCTGGGAGATCCTCCAGTAGCGCGCCCTCAGGTGTTGTGGATGCGCTCCACCCGCCGCTTGAGCGCCTCGTTCATGTTCTTGAGCCCGTGGCGGACCATTTCGGACGTGAGCACGCCCGCGACCGGCGCCATCGGGCCCATGAAGGTCTGGATCTGCTTCAGCGTGCAGCCGGTCCCGGACTGCTCGATCCGGAAGGTGTGGTCGCGGTCGAACAGGCCGGGGGCGATCAGCTTGCTGCGCCAGACCAGCTCCTGGTCGGGCCTGAAGGTGATGATCTCGGCCTTGATGGGCAGCGCGGCCTGGCCGAAGCCGACGTGGACCGTGACCGTCGCGCCGAGCTTGGGCTCGCCCGATACCTTGGTGATGAAGGGGTTCCACGTCCCGTAGCGGTCGAACTCGGTCAGCACCGCCCAAACCTCGCCGGGCTTGGCGGCGATATCGATCGAGGTTTCGATGGTTGTCATGGGCTGCTCCGGGCGGGTGAGCCGTGTCATGCCGCAAAACCGGCCGCGAAGCCAGCGCGACCTCGCCGGCCGCCGGGACCCCGGAACGACGCGGCCCGACGGTCCCGCGCGGGGGCGTCAGGCCGCGGCCGCCTGGCCCTCGGCCGGGTCCCGCCGGGCCGTCGGGTTGAGCGGGGCCGAGAGGGCCGTCCGCACGCAGTTGCGGCCGTCCGCCTTGGCCCGGTACAGCGCCGCGTCGGCGGTCGCCACGATGTCGCTGCTGGGCTGTCCCAGCATGGGCTCGGCGGTCGCCAGCCCGACGCTGATCGTGGCGATTCCCGTGGCGGAGCCTTCGTGCGCGTGGGCGAGGGACACAACCGCGGCCCGAACGCCTTCCGCCACCTTGGCGGCCCCGGTCGCGGCGGTGTTGGGCAGCAGAACCACGAACTCCTCGCCGCCGTAGCGGGCTGCCAGGTCTCCCGGCCGTCGGACGCTGCCCGCGATGGTGCCCGCGAGCGTCTTCAGAAGCTGGTCGCCCGCCGGGTGGCCGTAGGTGTCGTTGTAGGCTTTGAAGCTATCGGCGTCGATCATCAGCAGGGACACGGGCAATCCTTCGCGGATCGAGCGCCGCCATTCGATGTCGAGGGCGTTCTCGAAGCGGCGGCGGTTGGCGAGCCCGGTCAGCGGGTCGGTCGCGACCAGCCGTTCCAGCACGGCCTCGACCTCGGCCCGCCGGGCGAGCTCGGCGCTGAGCATGAGCAGCAGGGCGATGGTGCTGACGCCCAGCGCGCCCAGGATCGCCGCGACGATCGCGGTTTTGCGCCACCAGGCCGCGTAGGCGCCCTCCACCGAGACCTCCACGTCCTGGATGAGCGGCAGGTTGCCGACGCGGTGGAAGGAGATGATGCGGGGCTTGCCGTCGACCAGCGAGGGGCCCTCCAGCGATCCGGATCTGGGTGCCCGGATCGCGTTGAAGGTTGCGTTGTCCACCACGCTGCGGCGGATGTCGCTCTCGACGTAGGGCTCGCGCGTGACGATCCGCCCGTCGGTCCTGAGCAGGGTCACCGTGTCGTCGGGTCCGAGGTTCAACCCCCTGTACAACCGGTTGAAGTAGGTCAGGTCCATGCTCGCGACCGCGACGCCCTGGAACTCCCCGCCGGGCCTGCCGAGCCGCCGGCTGAAGGCGATGAACCAGTGTCCCGTGACGCGGCTGATGATGGGCTTGCTGACGAACAGGCCCACCTCGGTGTTGGCGACGTGGACGCGGAAATAGTCGCGGTCCGAGTAGGACGTCCCGAGCGGGATCGCGTGGCTCGAGTCGGCCATCACCTTGCCGTCGCGGTCCATCACGTAGATGCGGCCGTAGTCCTGCGCCGTCACGGAGTGGTCGAACAGCACGGCGTCGCGGAGCGGCCCGTCCATGGCCTGGATCGCGGGGTTGGACCACTGGTCGGTGACGGCCTGCAGCGACAGGTCGAGCAGCTCGATGTTGCGGTCGACGTCGTGCGACACGGCGGAGGCCAGGTTGGCCGCGGCGGTCGACACCTCGCTGCTGACGTCCCGGTACGAGCCCACCATCACGGAGGCGAAGATGCCGGCCGCGGCCACGAGGCCCAGCACCACGGCCCCGAACAGGGCGCGGCGACGCCAAAGACTGCCGGTCAGTCCCCGCGTGAGTTTGGCGTCCATGCCCGAGCCCGCGGAAGCGACGAACGCGCCATCCGTCCCTGTCTGTTGATTGATCGTTGCCCTTCGTTATTGCCGCAAACCGCTAAGCAAAGCTTACGGACGTCTGTTCCGGTCGCGCGGGGCTGCGACCGCGCGGGCTCGGGAACTCCGCCGCGACCCGCTCGATTGCTGACCGTGCGGTGTCGAGGAGGGGAGCCGAGCCCATTCTGACCAGGATCACCCCTCTTGCCATGGCCGTCGTCGCGGTCCTGAGCGGTGCGGTTCACGCGTCCGCCGTGACGGCGCTGTCCCCGATCGATCGGGCCTGTCTCATC
Source organism: uncultured Lichenihabitans sp. (assembly GCA_964243035.1). GTDB lineage: Bacteria > Pseudomonadota > Alphaproteobacteria > Rhizobiales > Beijerinckiaceae > Lichenihabitans. The sequence goes on along the minus strand of CAXTDZ010000003.1, from coordinate 29,789 downwards.
ACGGAAGCGTCAGGCGCCGCCTACGAGCTCGCGTCGGCCAAGCTCGCCGCGGCCAAGGCGACGCGCGAGGACGTCAAGGCCTACGCCCGCATGCTGGTCGGGGATCACGAGGCCTACAACGCGGCCCTGCTGAACCTGGGTAAGGCCAAGGGCCTCCTCCTTCCGACCGAGGTGGACGGCGACGACGCAAAACGGCTCAGCGCGCTCGACCAGGCCTCGGGGCCGGGCTTCGACGCGGCCTACGTCACCGAAGCCCTGCGCGTGAACGCCGAAGACGGGCGGGAGGCCGAACAGGAGCGGGCGAGCACGGCCGATCCCGCCATCAAGGCGTTCATCGAACGCTTCGCGGGGAGGGGGGTGGACGCCAAGCACGAAGCCGGGGCGAAACGGCTCGGCGGCCGGACCTGACGGGCCGCGGGTGGGCCGCGTCGCGCGTTCCCGACGGCGGGGCGGCGCGCGGGAGGGCCGGGACGGCTTGAACCGAAACCGCGCTCCTGACAGTTAACGTGTCGGTTTCCCCGAGTCGCGGCCCTGACCCCGCGATCCCGCGCGATGCCGCAACCCGTCAAGGAGCGGATCCCATGACCTCCAAGCTCGACCAGCTCAAAGCCATGACCACGGTGGTCGCCGACACGGGCGACTTCGAAGCCGTGCGCAAGTTCAAGCCCACCGACTGCACCACCAACCCGAGCCTGGTGCTGAAGGCCGCGCAGAGCAAGGCCGGCGCCGAGATCATCCGCGAGGGGATCGAGTGGGGCAAGAGCCGCAGGGCCGTCACCAGCCAGATCTGCGACCGGCTCGCGGTGAGCTTCGGCGTCGAGCTCACCAAGATCGTGTCCGGCCGCGTGTCGACGGAGGTTGACGCCGACCAGTCCTTCGACAAGGACGCCCTGCTCGACAAGGCGCGCGCCATCGTGGCCGACTACGAGAGCCGCGGGGTCGGCCGCGACCGCGTGCTGGTCAAGCTCGCCTCCACCTGGGAGGGCATCCAGGCCGCCAAGGTGCTGCAGGGCGAGGGCATCGACTGCAACCTGACGCTGCTGTTCTCCCTCGCCCAGGCCTCGGCCTGCGCGGACGCGGGCGTGTTCCTGATCTCGCCCTTCGTGGGCCGCATCATGGACTTCTACGCCAAGGCGGAGGGCAAGACCTACTCGGGCGAGGACGACCCCGGCGTGCGGTCGGTTCGCGACATCTACGCCTACTACAAGGCGCACGGCATCAAGACGGTGGTGATGGGCGCCTCGTTCCGCAACGTCGACGAGATCGAGGCGCTCGCGGGCTGCGACCGGCTCACCATCGCGCCGCAGTGGCTCGAAAAGCTCGCGGCCGACGAGGGGCAGCTCACCCGCAAGCTCTCGCCCGACGCGTCGTTCAAGGACGTGCCGGCCCGCATGCACGTGGACGAGAAGACGTTCCGCCTCATGCTGAACGACGACGCCATGGCGACGGAGAAGCTCGCCGAGGGCATCCGCCTGTTCACCAAGGATCTGCGGACCCTGCGGGACCTCGTCTCCAAGGAGCTGGACAACTCGATCGACGCCAACCCGCTGACCGCGATGGCGAGCTGAGTGATCCGGGGCGTCCGGTCCGGGCCGGACGCCTCACCGCTCGTGGAACGCGGTCTGCGTCGTCTTGAGGATGGGGGAGACGAGGAAGTCGATGATGCGCCGCGACGCGGTCTTGATCTCGACGGTCACGGCCATGCCCGGGCCGAGGGGGACGGTGGCGTCGCCGGCCTTCACGGCTGACCGGGCGAGGGTGAGGGTGACGGGGTAGACGAGGTTCTGCACGTGCTGGGCGGCGCCGAAGCCGGTGGGCCGGGGCCCCCCGGCCGGGTTGGCCTCGCGGGTCTCGGCCTCGGGCTCCGGAATGGCGTCCCGGGCCACCGCGGTCACGGTCGCGTCCACGGTGCCGTAGTCCGTGAAGGGGAACGCCTCGACCTTGACCACGGCGGTCTGGCCCTGGTGCACGAATCCCGCGTCGGCGTTGGGCAGGTAGCCCTCGATCTCCAGCGCCGCGCCGGTGGGCACGACCTCCATCACCTGCTCGCCCGCGGTCAGCACCTGGCCGGGGGCGGTCACCACCGACCCCTGCACCACGCCGTCGATCGGGCTTTCGAGGGTGAGGTGGGCGATCTTGGCCTGCGCCTTGGCGAGCTTGGCCTCGTTGTCGTCGACCAGGTGCTCGGCGTCGGCCAGCTTCTGGGCGTTCTCGGCCGCGAAGGCCGCCACGGCCTTGTCCGTGTCGCGGCCGATCCGCGCCAGGCTCGCCTCCGCTTCCCCCAGCTGGCCCTTCTCGGCGGCCAGGGTCGCGGCCTGGGTCTGCATCAGCTCCAGCGCGTCGATCACCTTGGCGCGCGACTCCGCCGCCATCGCCATCAGGTCCGAGCGCATCGTCACGCGCTCCTGGAGGGTGGTCACCAGCACCTCCTGCGCGGCGATCGTGGCCGCGAGCCGCGCCCGCTCGGCCTCCTTCTCGCGGCGTTGCCCGTCCAGGCTGCCGAGCGTGCCCGCGAGCTGGGCCGCGTCGCCCTCCAGCACGCGCTGCTCGCGCGCGGCCACCGAGGGCGCGGTGCCGGGTGCGAAGGAGAGCGTGGGCGGCGGGCCGGACGCGTGGCCGGCCGCCATCCGCAGGGCCGCGTTGCGCCGCACGATCTCGGCCCGCCCGGCCTCCAGGTCGGCCTCCACCGCGGCCTCGTCGGCGCGCGCCTCGGCCCCGTCCAGCACGATCAGCACGTCGCCCTCCCGCACGGCCTGGCCGTTCCCGGCCGCGACCCGGGCGACCTTGCCGGTTTCCAGCGGCTGCACGGTCTTGGTGCGGCCCACGGGCTGGATCTTGCCCGGTGCGGTGGCGATCACGTCGACGTGGCCCACCCACGACCACACCAGCGCGGCCGTCGCGAAGGCGCACACCGTGAGCAGCAGGGCGGCGCGCACCGGCGAGGGCGGCGTTTCCAGGATCTCAAGGGCCGCGGGCAGGAACTCGTAGTCGCCGCGCGCCAGCAGCACCGCGCGGGGCGGCTTGGGCTTGGGCAGCTTGGGGTTGGGAACCGCGACGGGGAGGGTGGTCATACCTTGGCCTGTTCGGTTTGCAGCGCCCACAACCTCCGGTACAGCCCGTCGGGGCGCTCGATCAGCTCGTCGTGCGGGCCCGCCTCGATGATGCGGCCGTCTTCCATGCCGATGATGCGGTGGCACGGCCGCACCGCGGCCAGCCGGTGGGCGATGATGATCACCGTGCGGTTCTGCACGATCTGGCGCATGTTGGTCTGGATCAGCCGCTCGCTCTCGTAGTCGAGGGCGCTGGTGGCCTCGTCGAAGATCAGGATGGGCGGGTTGGTGGCGAGCGCGCGGGCGATGGCGATGCGCTGGCGCTGGCCGCCCGAGAGGTTGGCGCCGCGCTCCTCGATCACCGTGTCGTAGCCCGCGGGCAGCCGGGCCACGAACTCGTCGGCGCCCGCGAGCTTGGCGATGGCCACCACCTGGGCCCGCGGCATGGCGGGGGCCGCGAAGGCGATGTTGTCGTGGATGGTGCGGTTGAACAGCAGGTTCTCCTGCAGCACCACCCCGATGTTGGCGCGCAGCCAGGCGGGGTCGACCTGGGCGAGGTCGGCGCCGTCGAGCAGCACCTGGCCGTCCTGGGGCGAGTACAGGCGCTGGATCAGCTTGGTCAGCGTGGACTTGCCCGAGCCCGACGGCCCCACGATCCCCACCACCTCGCCCGGCCGGATGGTGAGCGACACGCCCCGCACCACGTCGGCGGCGCCCGGGCGGTAGCGGAAGGTCACGTCCTTGAACTCGATCAGCCCGCGCGGCGGCGGCAGCACGGTGCGCGCCCGGAAGGCGGGCTCGGCGGGGCTGTTCAGGATGTCGCCCAGGCGCTCCACCGACACCTGCACCTGCTGGAAGTCCTGCCACAGCTGGCTCAGCCGCAGCACCGGCGCCGTCACCTGGGCCGCGATCATGTTGAACGCCACCAGGGCGCCCACCGACAGGTCGCCGTCCATCACGGCGCGGGCCCCGAACAGCAGGATCAGCGCCGTGGTGAGCCGGCTGACCAGCGTCACGCCGTTCTGCCCGAAGGCGCCCAGCAGCGTCACGCCGAACGAGGTCTTGACGTAGCGGGCGAGGCGGTCCTCCCATTGGGCCTGCAGCACCGGCTCCACCGCCGCGGCCTTGACGGTCTGGATGCCGACAATGGCCTCCACCAGGAACTGCTGGGACGCGGCGCCCGCGTTGAACTTCTCCCGCACCCGCTCCTGAAGGGCGGGCCGCAGCGCGAAGGCGGCGCCCACGTAGAGCGGGATCGCGCCCACGACCACCAGGGACAGCTGCCACGAATAGGCGAACAGCACGGCGATGAACACCACCGTGAAGGCGAGGTCGAGCGCCGAGAACAGCCCCTGGCCGGTCAGAAAGGTGCGGATGGTTTCGAGCTCGCGCACGCGGGCCACCGTTTGGCCGGCCGCGCGCGTCTCGAAGTAGGACAAGGGCAGTTGCAGCAGGTGGCGGAACAGCCGCTGGCCGAGCTCCACGTCGATGCGGTTGGTGGTGTGGCTCAGCGCGTAGGTGCGCAGGTATTGCAGCACGGCGTCGAACACGCCCACCGCCGCGAGCCCCACCACCAGCACCACCAGCGTGGAGGTTCCCCGGTGGCTGAGCACCTTGTCGACCACGACCTGGAAGAACAGGGGTGTGACCAGCGCGAAGATCTGCACGAACAGCGAGGCCAGGAGCACGTGGGCGAGCGGCTTGCGGTAGCGCCACAGCGAGGGCAGGAACCAGCGGAACCCGAAGGTCTTGGGGTCGAAGCCCGCGCCCCCCAGCTTGCGGCCGACCAGCAGCAGCTCGGGCTCCACCTCGGCCGCGAACTCGTCCGCCGTCAGCGCCCGGCTGATGCTGGTGACGGGGTCGACGACCCGCAGCGTGCCGTCGGGCATGCGGCCGCCGAACACCACGAACGAGCCCTCGCGCAGCCGCGCGATGGCGGGCGTGGGCGTCGCCACGAGCTGCCGCTCGGTGGTGCGGACGACGGTGCGCGCCTTCAGGCCGATCGCCAGCGCGGCGCGCATCAGCTCCGCCACCCCCGCTTCCCCCGCCAGCGCCAGCTCGCGCTGCAGGTGGGCCGGGTCCGCCGCGATCCGGTAGTAGGCCGCGATGCCGCACAGCGCCCGCAGGCCGGCGTCGACCCGCGCACCAACACCGGTTAACGAAACAGAATCGGTCATGAACAGGGTGCCGGAGGCCGAAGGGTCGCGTGCGGGACGACGATTGCGCCGCGCCGCGCCGGGAGGCGGCGCGGCGCGGTTGCAGTCCCGCCGTGCACAGTACCCCATGGCCGTTAAAATTTGCAGCATCGGTTTCACGATGCGCCGGCCACCGTGTGGGAAAGGCCACTGTGCGGCGCGACCGCGCCCGGGTGGCCCCCTCGGCCGCGGTCATGCTACCAGCGGGCTCATGACCGACGCACCCCGTTCCGACCCCGACGCGCGCCACCGGGCCAAGATGGCCCGCCGCAAGGCCGTGCAGGACGCGGAGGTCGCCTCCAAGACCGTCGCCCAAAAAGCGCTGCTGATCGTTCACACCGGCCCCGGCAAGGGCAAGACCACCGCGGCCATGGGGCTGGCGCTGCGGGCGCTCGGCCACGGCTGGGGCGTGGGCGTAGTGCAGTTCATCAAGGGCGCGTGGGACACGGGCGAGCGCCGGATCCTGGGCGCGCTGCCCGGCGTGCGCTGGCACACGATGGGCGAGGGCTTCACCTGGGACACGCAGGACCGCGCCCGCGACGTGGCCGCAGCCGCCGCGGCCTGGGCCAAGGCGCGCGAGCTGATGGCCGACCCCGCCGTGCGGCTCCTGGTGCTGGACGAGATCAACGTGGCGCTGCGCTACGACCATCTGGAGCTCGAAAGCGTGCTGGCCGCCCTGCGCGACCGGCGGCCCGACCTCCACGTCGTGATGACCGGCCGCAACGCGAAGCCCGCGCTCGTCGCCGTGGCCGACCTCGTGACCGAGATGGCGGCCGCCAAGCATCCGTTCGCGGCCGGCGTGAGGGCGCAGGCCGGCATCGAGTTCTGAGGCGCCCCTTGCCCGCGCGCGCCCTGATGGTGCAGGGCACCGGCTCGGACGTCGGCAAGAGCCTGCTCGTGGCGGGGCTCTGCCGCGCCTACGCCGGGCGCGGGCTGCGCGTCCGGCCGTTCAAGCCCCAGAACATGTCCAACAACGCGGCCGTCACCGCCGACGGCGGCGAGATCGGCCGCGCCCAGGCGCTGCAGGCGCGCGCCGCGGGCGTGCCCCCGAGCGTCCACATGAACCCCGTGCTGCTGAAGCCGCAGAGCGAGCTGGGCGCCCAGGTCGTGGTGCAGGGCCGCGTCGTGGGCAACGCCAAGGCGCGCGAATACCAGGACTGGAAGCCGCGCCTGCTCGGCGCCGTGCTGGACAGTTTCGCGCGCCTCCGCGCCGAGGCCGACCTCGTCGTGGTGGAGGGGGCGGGCAGCGCCGCCGAGGTCAACCTGCGCGCGAACGACATCGCCAACATGGGCTTCGCGCGGGCGGCCTCCGTGCCCGTGGTCCTGGTTGGCGACATCGACCGCGGCGGCGTCATCGCCCAGCTCGTGGGCACCGCCGCGGTGCTGGACCCCGCCGACGCCGCCACCGTCGCGGGGTTCGTGGTCAACAAGTTCCGCGGCGACCCGGGCCTGTTCGCGGACGGTCTGCGGCTCATCGCGGCGCGCACGGGCTGGGCGCCGCTCGGCCTTGTGCCGCATTTCCCCGACGCGCACCGCCTGCCGGCCGAGGACGCGATGGCGCTGGCCCGCGCGGTCCCCTCCCGGCGCGTGGGCGGCGCCCGCGTCACGGTGGCGGTGCCCGTGCTGCCCCGCATCAGCAACTTCGACGACCTCGACCCGCTCCGCCTGGAACGGGGCGTCGACGTGGTGCTGCTGCGCGACGGGGCGCCGCTGCCGCCCGACGCCGACCTCGTGCTGCTGCCCGGCTCCAAGGCGACGCTGGCCGACCTCGCGGCCCTCAGGCGCTTCGGCTGGGACCACGACATCCTGGCCCACGCGCGGCGCGGCGGCCGGGTCCTGGGCCTGTGCGGCGGCTACCAGATGCTCGGCCGCACCCTGGCCGACCCCGACGGCGTCGAGGGGCCGCCCGGCGCGGCCCCGGGCCTGGGCCTGCTGGACGTCGAGACCGTGCTGGGCGGCCCCAAGGTGCTGCGCCCCGTGGCGGGCACCTCCGTCGCGGACGGCACCGGCTTCGCGGGCTACGAGATGCACGTGGGCCGCACGGAGGGGCCCGACCGGCGCCGCCCGCTGCTCCGCCTCGCCGACGGGGTTTCGGAAGGCGCGACCAGCGCGGACGGCCGGGTCGCGGGCGCCTACGTCCACGGCCTGTTCGGCCACGACGGCCAGCGCGGGGCCTGGCTCGCGCGCCTGGGTGCCGAGCCCTCCGGCCTCGGCTACGAGGCGGAGGTCGAGCGCGTGCTGGACGGCTTCGCGGCGCATCTCGCGCGCCACGCGGACCTCGACGGGATGCTGGCGCTGGCGCGTTGAGCGCTTCACCGGACCGTCGCCGCCGCGAGGGCGAGCGCCAAGCCCTGCACCGCGCAGGCCGTCCGGTACAGCCGCAGCGCCCGGCGGATGTCGGCCGCGGTCGCGGTTGCGCGGCCCCGCCCCATGAACGCGACCTCCGCCCGCTCGCCCCCGTAGATCCGCGGGCCCCCGATCGCCAGGCCGAGCGCGCCAGCGAGCGCGGCTTCGGGCCAGCCCGCGTTGGGGGAGCGGTGGCGGCGCGCGTCGCGCAGCGCGGCCCGGACCGCCTCGGCGGCGTCGTCGCCCGTGACCAGGCAGGCGAGCGCGATCCACAGCGCCGACAGGCGCGACGCGGGGAGGTTGACGAGGTCGTCGAGCCGCGCCGCGGCCCAGCCGTAGGCCTCGTGGCGCGGCGTCCGGTGGCCCACCATGCTGTCGGCGGTGTTGACCGCCTTGTAGAGCGCGGCGCCGGGCAGGCCGCCCAGCGCCATCCACAAGGCAGGCGCTACCACGCCGTCGGAGAAGTTCTCGGCGAGGCTTTCCAGGGCCGCGCGCGCCACGCCCGCCGCGTCCAGCGCGGCCGTGTCGCGGCCGACGATCCTGGACACCGCCTCGCGGCCGGCCGCCGGACCCCCGCGGTCGAGCGCGGAGGCGACCGCCGCCACGTGGTCGTGGAGGCTGCGCTGGGCGGGGAGCGCCGCGCCCAGCACCGCGAGAGCCGCGAAGCCCGCCCAGGACCCGTGCAGGGCGACCTGCAGCGCGCCGGCGGGCGCCGCGACGGCCGCGAGGAGCAGCGCTTCCGCGGCCAGACCTGCCGCGCGCCGGGCCGCGAACCCCGCCTCGGGGCGGTTCAGCCGGGCGTCGCAAATCGCGATCAGCCGGCCCATCCAGGTGACGGGGTGGCCGGCACGGCGGTACACAGGATCGGGATAACCGATCAACGCCTCGATCGCGAGCGCCGCGCAGGCGAGCGCGGCCGTGCTGTGCAGGGACGAAACGATCATGGCCGGGAGGCGCGTAGCACGGCTTGGCGGCCGTGATCGATAAGCTCGAATACGTGGTGGCGCTCGCGAGCGAGCGGCATTTCGGGCGCGCGGCCGAGCGCTGCGGCGTCACCCAGCCGACGCTCTCGGCGGGACTGAAACAATTGGAGGACGCGCTCGGCCTGCTGCTCGTGCAGCGGTCCTCGCGGTTCATCGGCTTCACGCCCGAGGGCGAGCGCGTGCTGGCCTGGGCGCACCGCATCGTGGGCGACGCCCACGCCATGCGGCAGGACGTCTCGGCCATGAAGCACGGGCTGAACGGCCACCTCCGGATGGCCGTCATCCCGTCCGCGCTGCCCACCATCCCAGCGCTTACGACGCCCTTCGCGCAGCGCCACCCGGCCGTCCGCTTTTCCGTGGTGTCGCGGACCGCGGACGAGGTGGTGCGCCTTGTGGAGCGCTTCGAGGCCGACGCGGGCGTGAGCTACCTCGACGCGGACGCGCCCGGCCACGTCAAGTCGGTGCCGCTCTACTACGAGCGCTACCGCTTCGTGGTGGCGCGCCGCGCGGTCGCGCCCGGCGCGACCTCGGTGGCCTGGGCGGAGGCCGGGCACGCGTCGCTGTGCCTGCTCACGCCCGACATGCAGAACCGCCGCAACATCGATCGGGTGGCCCGCTCGGTGGGGCTGGACCTCGCGCCGCGGCTCGAAACGGATTCGGTGCTGGGCCTGCTGGCCCACGTGCGCACCGGCCGCTGGGCCAGCATCGTGCCGGCCGCGCTGCTCGACGTCATGGGCCTACCCGACGACGTCGCGGCGCTCCCCCTCGTGGCGCCCGAAGTCTCGCACCTCGTCGGCCTCGTGGTGCCCGACCGCAACCCGATGACGCCGCTCGTCCAGGCCCTGTTCGCCGAAACGCACAGGTTCGAGCCCTTGCGGCCGTGAGCCGCACGCGGGATTGCGCAGGAAACCCGGCCGGCTGACGCCGCATGATAGTTCAGACCTATCGTCCGACGCGCTTCCGCCCTTGTGCCCGGAGCGCATCGGATCAACTCTAAACATCAAGAAAGCCAAGGCCGGCACGTGGATCGGCCGTCGAGGCGAGGCGTGGGTCGGGAGGACGCATGGTGGCGCACGAACCCTGGACCGTAGACCGGGCCCGCGGCATCGTGGCCGAGCACGCAGGGCTGCAGGGCGCGACCCTGCCCATCCTCCACGCCCTCCAGCACGCGTTCGGCTACGTGGACCGCGAGGCCGTGCCCCTCGTCGCGGACGCGCTCAACCTGTCGCGCGCGGAAGTGTTCGGCACGGTCAGCTTCTACCACGACTTCCGCAGCGCCCCGCCCGGACGCCACACCCTCAAGGTGTGCCGCGCCGAGGCCTGCCAGGCCCTGGGCGGGGAAGCGCTGCAGGCGCATTGCAAGCGGGAACTCGGCGTCGACTGGCACGGCACAACCGCGGACGGCGCCGTGACGCTGGAGCCGGTGTTCTGCCTGGGGCTGTGCGCCATCGCGCCGGCGGCCCTGCTGGACGGCAACCCGCTCGCCCGCCTGGACGCCGCGAAGATGGACGCCGTGCTGGCCGAGGTGCGCGCGTGAGCGCCGTCACGCTCTACGTGCCGGCCGACGCCGCCGCGCTCGCGGTCGGCGCCGACGCGGTCGCGGCCGCGCTGCGCCGCGAGGCTTCCGCGCGCGGTTGCGACGTCCGCGTCGTCCGCACCGGCTCGCGCGGGCTGTTCTGGCTGGAACCCACCGTCGAGGTCGAGACGCCGGCGCACCGCGTGGCCTACGGGCCGGTCGAGCCGGGCGACGTGTCCGGCCTGCTCGACGCCGGCCTGCTGGACGGGCGCGCCGGACATCCCCTCCACCTCGGCCGGCCGGAGGACATCCCGTTCCTCAAAGCGCAGAACCGGCTGACCTTCGCGCGCTGCGGCGTGGTGGACCCCGTCTCGGCCGAGAGCTACCGCGCGCATGGCGGCTACAAGGGCCTGGAGCGCGCCATCGCCCTGGACGGGATCGCGATCTGCGACGAGGTCAAGGCGTCCGGGCTGCGCGGGCGCGGCGGCGCGGGCTTCCCCACCGGCATCAAGTGGACCACGGTGGCGCTCGCCAGGGGCGGTGAGAAATACATCGTCTGCAACGCCGACGAGGGCGACAGCGGCACCTACGCGGACCGCATGATCATGGAGGGCGACCCGCTCTCGCTGGTCGAGGGCATGACGATCGCGGCGCTCGCGGTCGGCGCCACCAAGGGCTTCATCTATATCCGCTCCGAATACCCCCACGCCTTCCACACCGTGAGCCGAGCCATCGGGGCCGCGACCGCGGCGGGCTACCTCGGCCCCTCGGTGATGGGCTCGGGCCGCGCCTTCACGCTGGAAGCGCGGATGGGGGCGGGCGCCTACATCTGCGGCGAGGAAACCTCGCTGCTCGAAAGCCTGGAAGGCCGGCGCGGCCTCGTGCGCGCCAAGCCGCCGCTGCCCGCCCTCCACGGCCTGTTCGGCAAGCCGACCGTCGTCAACAACGTGCTGAGCCTCGCCACCGTGCCCTGGGTCATGGCCAACGGGGCGGAGGCCTACGCGAGCTTCGGGACCGGCCGCTCGCGCGGCACGCTGGCGATCCAGCTCGCGGGCAACATCAAGCGCGGCGGGCTGTTCGAGACCGCCTTCGGCATGACGCTGCGCGAGGCCGTCGAGCACTGGGGCGGCGGCACCGCCACGGGGCGACCGATCCGCGCCGTCCAGGTGGGGGGCCCGCTCGGCGCCTACTTCCCCGAGTCGCTGCTCGACACGCCGCTCGACTACGAGGCCTTCGCGGCCGTCAAGGGCCTGGTGGGCCACGGGGGCGTGGTGGTGTTCGACGACACCGTCGACCTCGCCCGCCAGGCGCGCTTCGCCTTCGAGTTCTGCACGCAGGAGTCCTGCGGCAAGTGCACGCCCTGCCGCATCGGCTCGATCCGCGGCGTGGAAACGCTGGACAAGATCGCGACGGGCGTGGACGTCGAGGCCAACCTCGCGCTGGTGGAAGACCTGTGCGAGCTGATGACCGACGGGTCGCTCTGCGCCATGGGCGGGCTCACGCCCGTGCCCGTGATGAGCGCGCTGACCCACTTCCCCGAGGATTTCAAGCGCGCCGCGCCGCTGCTCGCGGCGGCGGAGTGAGGACGCTCCCCATGGCCCTGGTCAAGGAACTCGACACCGGCACGCCGATCCGCGTCGCGGACTCCGCGGTGACGCTGACGATCGATGGCACGCCCGTCACCGTGCCGCGCGGCACCTCCGTCATGGCGGCCGCGATGAGCATGGGCACCAAGATCCCGAAACTCTGCGCGACCGACTCGCTGGAGCCGTTCGGCTCCTGCCGCATGTGCCTGGTCGAGATCTCAGGCCGCCGCGGCACACCCGCCTCCTGCACGACGCCGGCCGAGGACGGGATGATCGTGTCGACCCAGACGCCCAGGCTCGCCAAGCTCAGGCGCGGCGTGGCGGAGCTCTACATCTCCGACCACCCGCTGACCTGCCTCACCTGCTCGGCCAACGGCGACTGCGAGCTGCAGGACACGGTGGGCCAGGTGGGCCTGCGCGACGTGCGCTACGGCTACAAGGGCGAGAACCACCTGGAAGCGCCGACCGACGCCTCCAATCCGTATTTCACCTTCGAGTCGTCCAAGTGCATCGTCTGCAACCGGTGCGTCCGGGCCTGCGAGGAGGTGCAGGGCACCTTCGCGCTGACGATCGCGGGCCGCGGCTTCGACTCGCGCGTGTCGCCCGGGGGCACCGACTTCTTCTCCTCCGAGTGCGTGTCCTGCGGCGCGTGCGTGCAAGCCTGCCCCACCGCGACGCTGAACGAGAAGTCCGTGATCGCGCTTGGCGCGCCGGAGCACTCCGTGGTGACGACCTGCGCCTACTGCGGCGTCGGCTGCTCGTTCAAGGCCGAGATGCAGGGCAGCACGGTGGTGCGCATGGTGCCCTACAAGGACGGCAAGGCCAACGCGGGCCATTCCTGCGTCAAGGGCCGCTTCGCCTACGGCTACGCGACCCACAAGGACCGCATCACCACCCCGATGATCCGCGCGAAGATCACCGACCCGTGGCGGGAGGTGACCTGGGGCGAGGCCATCGAGCACGCGGCCTCCGAACTCAAGCGCATCCAGGCCACCTACGGCCGCGACGCGGTGGGCGGCATCACGTCCTCGCGCTGCACCAACGAGGAAACCTACCTCGTCCAGAAGCTCGTCCGCGCGGCCTTCGGCAACAACAACGTCGACACCTGCGCCCGCGTGTGCCACTCGCCCACGGGCTACGGGCTCAAGGTGACGGTGGGCACGTCGGCGGGCACGCAGGACTTCGCCTCCGTGGACCACGCCGACGTGATCCTGGTGATCGGCGCCAACCCGACCGACGGCCACCCCGTGTTCGCCTCGCGCATGAAGAAGCGCATCCGCGCCGGCGCCAGGTTGATCGTCGCCGACCCGCGCAGGATCGACCTCGTGCGCTCGCCGCACGTCGAGGCCGACCACCACCTGCCGCTGAAGCCCGGCTCCAACGTGGCGATGATCAACGCGCTCGCCCACGTGGTGGTGACCGAGGGCCTGGTCGACGAGTCCTACGTGCGCGAGCGCTGCGACCTGGACGCCTTCGAGTCCTGGGCGCGCTTCATCGCCGACGGGCGGCACGCCCCCGAGGCGGTCGAGGCCGTCACGGGCGTCCCGGGCTCGGACGTGCGCGCCGCGGCCCGGCTCTACGCCACGGGCGGCAACGCCGCCATCTTCTACGGCCTGGGCGTGACCGAGCACTCCCAAGGCTCCACCATGGTCATGGGCATGGCCAACCTCGCCATGGCGACCGGCAACATCGGCCGCCCCGGCGTGGGCGTGAACCCCCTGCGCGGGCAGAACAACGTCCAGGGCTCCTGCGACATGGGCTCCTTCCCCCACGAGCTGCCGGGCTACCGGCACGTCAGCGACGACGCGACCCGCGAGCTGTTCGCGAGCCTGTGGGGCGTGGAGCTCGACAGCGCGCCGGGCCTGCGCATCACCAACATGCTGGACGAGGCGGTCGAGGGCGGCTTCAAGGGCCTCTACATCCAGGGCGAGGACATCGCCCAGTCCGACCCCGACACCAACCACGTCACCGCGGGCCTCCTGGGGATGGAGTGCATCGTCATCCAGGACCTGTTCCTGAACGAGACCGCCAAATACGCGCACGTCTTCCTGCCCGGCGCCTCCTTCCTGGAGAAGGACGGGACCTTCACCAACGCCGAGCGGCGCATCAACCGCGTCCGCAAGGTGATGCCGCCCATGGCGGGCCTGGGCGACTGGGAGGCCACGATGGCGCTCTCCAACGCGCTCGGCTACCCCATGAGTTATGCGCACCCGAGCGAGATCATGGACGAGATCGCCCGGCTCACGCCGACCTTCGCGGGGGTCAGCTACGCCACGCTCGACCGGCTCGGCTCCGTGCAGTGGCCCTGCAACGAGATGGCACCCAACGGCACGCCCATGATGCACGTCGACCGCTTCGTGAACGGCCGCGGCCACTTCATGATCACCGAGTTCGTGGCCACCGAGGAGCGCACGGGGCCGAAGTTCCCGCTCATCCTCACCACGGGGCGCATCCTCAGCCAGTACAACGTCGGCGCGCAAACGCGGCGGACCGCGAACTCGCTGTGGCACGCCGAGGACGTGCTCGAGATCCACCCCTTCGACGCGGAGCAGCGCGGCGTTCGAGACGGCGACCTCGTGGCGCTGATCAGCCGGTCGGGCGACATCGCGCTCAAGGCCGAGATCAGCGAGCGCATGCAGCCCGGGGTGGTCTACACGACCTTCCACCACGCCAAGACGGGCGCCAACGTCATCACCACCGACTACTCGGACTGGGCCACCAACTGCCCGGAATACAAGGTCACGGCCGTGCAGGTCCGCAAGACCAACCGGCCCTCCGACTGGCAGGCCCGCTTCTACGAGGAGGACGAAGCCCTGACCCGGATCGCATCCAGACTGGAGGCGGCCGAGTAGGCCGCCAAACGCGGCCCGCCGCGCACGATCAACAACCAACGATAATCAAAAGGGAAACGCCCATGGACATCGCTGCCGGATCACGGGTGCCGACCGCCCCCGCCGCCGGGTTCTTCGACCGCGAGCGCATCGTCGCCGGGCCGGGCTACAACCGCTGGCTGCTGCCGCCCGCGGCGCTGGCCATCCACCTGTGCATCGGCATGGCCTACGGGTTCAGCGTGTTCTGGCTGCCCCTCACGCGCGCGATCGGCATCACGCAGTCGCAGGCCTGCCCCGACATGACGCTGGCCTCCGCGCTGGTGACCACCACCTGCGACTGGCGCGTGTCCGACGTGGGCTGGATCTTCACCCTGTTCTTCGTCGCGCTCGGGGGCGCGACCGCGCTCTTCGGGAGCTGGCTGGAGCGGGCCGGCCCGCGCAAGACCGGGCTCGTCGCGGCCCTGTGCTGGTGCGGCGGGCTGGCGCTGTCGGCGCTGGGCGTGGCGAGCCACCAGCTCTGGCTGATGTGGCTCGGGTCGGGCGTGATCGGCGGCGTCGGGCTCGGCCTGGGCTACATTTCCCCGGTCTCGACCCTGATCAAGTGGTTCCCCGACCGGCGTGGCATGGCGACCGGCATGGCCATCATGGGTTTCGGGGGCGGCGCGCTGATCGGCTCGCCGCTCGCCCAGATCCTGATGAACCATTTCAAAGGCCCGGCTTCCGTGGGGGTCGCCGAGACCTTCCTGACGCTGGCCGCGGTCTACGCCGTGTTCATGGTCTGCGGCGCCCTGGCCTACCGCGTCCCGCGCGACGGGTGGCGGCCGGCGGGGTTCGTGCCGGCCCCGTCCGCGCGCGCCATGGTGACGTCGCGCGACGTCGACCTCAAGCACGCCCACAGGACGCTCGCCTTCTGGATGATCTGGGCCGCGCTCTGCCTCAACGTGTCGGCCGGCATCGGCGTGCTCGGCATCGCCTCGCCCATGCTCCAGGAGATCTTCGGCGGCCGCCTGATCGGCCACCCGGAACTCGCCCTGGCCCAGCTCGACGGCGGCCAGAAGGCGCAGGTCGCGGCGGTCGCGGCCGGCTTCGTGGGGCTGCTGTCCCTGTTCAACATCGGCGGACGGTTCTTCTGGGCGTCGCTGTCCGACCGGCTCGGCCGCAAGCTCACCTACGCGACCCTCTTCGTGCTGGGCGTCGCGCTCTACGTGGCGGCGCCCTGGGCCGCCCGCGCGGGGAGCATGGCGCTGTTCGTGGCCGTCTGCTGCGTCATCATCTCGATGTACGGCGGCGGCTTCGCGACCGTGCCGGCCTACCTGGCCGACATCTTTGGGACGCGCTACGTAGGCGCCATCCACGGCCGCCTGCTGACCGCCTGGTCGACCGCGGCCATCATCGGCCCGCAGCTCATGAACTACATCCGCGAGGCGCAGGTCGGCGCCGGCGTGACGGGCTCCGCCCTCTACGCCGGCACGCTCTACATCCTGGCCGGCCTGCTCGCGCTGGGGTTCGTGGCCAACCTGCTCGTCCGCCCGCTCGCCGACCGCTGGTTCATGCCGGACGGCAAGCCCGTGGCGGCGAGCCCCCTGCACGGCGCGGCCGGGACTCTCGCGCAGGCCGGGACGGCGGTCGGCAGGCTCACGCCCGGAACGGCGCTGGCCTGGGCCGCGGTGGGGCTGCCGATCCTGTGGGGGGTCTGGATCACCCTGTCCAAGGCCGTGATCCTGTTCCGTTGACGGGACCCGGTTCCAGCGACGGCGGGACGCCGACGAGCCGGCCCACCGTCGCGCGGACCCTGCGCTTCTCGGGCGAGGCGGACCGCGAGGCGCGCCCGCTCGCGGTCGAGACCCCGGTCCAGGTGAGCTACGCCCACGTGCCGTTCGGCGTCATGATGATGACGCCGGCCGACCTGGAGGACTTCGCCTACGGGTTCAGCTTGACGGAAGGGGTGATCGAGCGGCCGGACGACGTGCGCGGCGTCGCGGTCGAGCCCGCACCGGACGGGCTGCGGCTGCGCGTCGATCTCGCGGGAGCGCGGCTGCATGCCCATCTCGCCCGCAAGCGGGCCATGTCGGGGCGCACGAGCTGCGGGCTGTGCGGCATCGAGGACTTGGCCGCGCTGCCGCGCGCGACCGCGGGCGACCGCGGGCCCGCCCCGACGGTCCGCCTGGGGGCGATCGGCCGCGCGCTCCTGGCGCTGGACTCCCTGCAGCCGTTGAACGCCGAAACCCGCGCCGTCCACGGGGCCGCCTGGTGCGCGCCCGACGGCACCGTGCTGACCGTCCGCGAGGACGTCGGGCGCCACAACGCGCTCGACAAGCTGATCGGCGCACTGCTCCGCGGCGGAGTTTCGGCCGCCGAGGGTTTCGCGCTCATCACCAGCCGCGCGTCCTTCGAGATGGTGGAGAAGGTCGCGGCGTTCGGGGCGCGGACGCTGGTCGCGATCTCGGCGCCCACGAGCCTCGCGCTCGACCGCGCGAGGGCGCTCGACCTCACCCTCGTCGGCGTCGCGCGGCGGGACGCCGTGACCGTCTTCCACGGCGCCGACCGCATCATCACCGAACGGGTGCCCGCGTGAACCAGGACGACAAGCTCATCCGCATGGCGAACCAGATCGCCGCCTTCTTCAGATCCTACCCCGACGATCAAGCCCGGACCGGGATCGCCGACCACATCGCCTCCTTCTGGACGCCCAAGATGCGCGCCCGGCTCGACGCCCGCATCGCGGCGGGCGAGGCCGCGGACCTCAATCCCCTGGTCGTCGGAGCCGTCCGCGCGCCCGGCCGGGCCGAGAGCCCGGTGCAGCGCATGACCGAGGGACCCGCCCAGGCCGGTGAGGTCGGCGCCATGGACGCGGGCTGAGGTCGCCCGGACCGCGCCAGGGCTTCAGGCTTGGGTTGACGGTCGCCGGCTCTGTCCTTCTCCCCTTAGGGGAGAAGGTGGCCGACAGGCCGGGTGAGGGGGGGATGCGAGCGCGTGGGCCGACCCCTCATCCGCCCTGTTGGGCACCTTCTCCCCGCTGCTCGCGGGGCGAAGGGCATCGCCTGGCACTTGGTAGTATTAGCCTGAGTTCGAAGCTCTGGGACCGCGTCATCAGGTTCGACGCGGCTGGCCGACGTCGTAAGCCCGCAGGTCGCGGTCCCGGATCCCCAGGGTCTGCCAGGTCGCGCGCCAGGCCGCGATGTGGTCCGACGCGAAGTGGCGGTCCAGGGCGACCTGGTCTCGCCACAGCTCCTTGACGTGGATGAGGCCGGGATCGAGGACGTCCTCGGCGTAGCGGTAGTCCAGGCATCCGTCCTCCGCACGGCTGCTTTCGATCATGCGCTCCATCGCGGGACGCGCATCGGGCGATGTTCCGGCCGGCAGGCGGAATGTTCCGATGATCAGCAGCACGCCGAAGTCATCCCATTGCGTCGGGGAAAGCCGCGGCGTCGCTGAGCCGCGCGACGCTCAGGCGAACGTCGACCGGCTTGCCCGCCAGCAGGAAGTCCATGTGCGCGTTGACCCGCGCGCCGCAGATGCGCTCGATCTCGCGGCCGAGCCGCGACACGCGCGTGGCCTCGCCGGTCCGGTTCGCCGCCGTGGCCAGGTCGCGCGGGTCCACCCTGCGGTGGCGCAGCAGTCTCTGCCCCGTCTCGTCCGACATGCGGCGGACCTCGGGTCCTTTGGGCAGGTGGAGCGCGTGCCTGATCGTGTCGACGATGTCGATCAGGCGGGCTCTGCTGGACTGGGACGAAGCTTGCATCTGGGCGCCGAGAGCGGGCAGCAGCTCCTCCCACGTAGGTGTTCCTTCCTCCACTACAAAGAGGTGTTCTTGATGTCCTGAGCCGGTCCGCAACCCGCGCCGCCGTGTCCGCTCGACACCCGTGCGCTTTCCCACCATGCTTCAGGCCCGCAACGGGGAGCGCGGGACGCTTTGGACCTCCACACAATCGAGACGGTCGTGCGGCAGCCGGCGCGGGACGCCGCCGCCGATTGGAGGCCCGGCGACGCGTGGCTCGCGGGCGGGAGCTGGCTGTTCTCCGAGCCGCAAACCTCGCTCCGTCGCTTGTTCGACCTTCACGGCTTCGGCTGGCCGCCCATCGAGAGCGACGCGGAGGGGGTCACGGTCGCGGCCACGTGCCGGATCGCCGAGCTCCGCGCCTGGACGCCGCCGCCCGCCTGGGCGGGGGCGGCCGCGCTGATCGAGGGCTGCGCCAACGCCCTGCTCGGGTCCTTCAAGGTGTGGGCCGTCGCGACCGTCGGCGGCAACCTGTGCCTCGCGCTGCCCGCGGGGCCGATGACGGCGCTCGCGGTGGCGCTCGACGGCACTCTCACCATCTGGCGCCCGGATGGCTCCGCGCGCGCGCTCGCCGCCCGGGATTTTGTGCTCGGCGACCAGCGCAACGCGCTCCACCCCGGCGAGTTGCTGCGCGCCATCCGCCTGCCCGCCCGCGCGCTGCGCCGCCGCAGCGCGGTGCGGCAGATCGCGCTGAGCCCGCTCGGCCGCTCGGGCGCGCTGCTGATCGGCACCCGCGACGCGGACGGCGCCTTCGCGCTCACCGTCACGGCGTCCACGGTGCGGCCCTTCCGGCTCGACTTCGCGCGGGCCCCCGCGCCCGACGTGCTGCTCGCGGCGCTCGCGGGCGCGGTGCCCCCCACCGCCTGGCACGACGACGTCCACGGCCGCCCCGACTGGCGCGCCCACGTCACGCGACTGCTCGCCCTGGAAATCCTGGACGAGCTCGGCCCGTGACCCTGACCGTCAACGGCCGGGCGTTCGAGTGGGTGCCGCGGCCCGGCCAGTGCTTGCGGACCTTCCTGCGCGACCTCGGCTGGTTCGGCGTCAAGAAGGGCTGCGACGCGGGCGACTGCGGGGCCTGCACGGTGAGCGTCGACGGCGAGCCCGTCCACGCCTGCATCTTCCCGGCCTTCCGGGCCGAGGGGCGGTCGGTGACCACGGTGGAGGGCCTCGCGGGACGCCACGGCCTGCACCCCACCCAGCAGGCCTTCCTGGACGCGCAGGCCTACCAGTGCGGCTTCTGCACGGCGGGCTTCATCGTCACCGCCGCGCACCTGAACCAGGCCCAGCGGCGCGACCTGCCGGCGGCCTTCAAGGGCAACCTGTGCCGCTGCACGGGCTACCGCGCCGTGGCCGACGCGCTCGACGGCCGCGTCCACGTCGAACCCGGCGGCGGCGTCGGGCGCAACGCACCCGCCCCGGCGGGGCCGGACGTGGTGCGGGGTCGCGCGCGCTTCACGCTGGACGTGGCGGTGGACGGCCTCACCCACGTCAAGCTCGCCCGCTCGCCCCACCCGCACGCCCGCGTGCTGCGGATCGACGCCGCGGCGGCGCGCGCGGTGCCGGGCGTCCTCGCGGTGCTGACCCACGCGGACGCGCCGGACGCGCTCTACTCGACCGGGCGCCACGAGATCGAGGCCGACGACCCGTTCGACACCCGGCTGTTCGACACCACCGTGCGCTTCGTGGGCCAGCGGGTCGCGGCCGTGGTGGCGGAAACGGAAGCCGCGGCCGCGGAAGGTGTGCGGCGCCTCGCGGTCCACTACGAGCTGCTGCCCGCCGTCTTCGACCCCGTGGAGGCCATGGCGCCCGGCGCGCCCGTGCTGCATCCCCGGCCGGCACCGACGCGCGAGCCCGGCGTCGAGGCGCCCGCGCAGCCTACCAACGTGGTCGCGACCGTGACGGGCCGCGTGGGTGACGCGGACCGGGGCTTTGCCGAGGCCCACGCCACCTACGAGGGCGTGTTCGAGACGCAGCGCGTGCAGCACGCCCACCTCGAAACCCACGCCGCGATCGGCTGGCGGGACGAGGCGGGCCGCCTGGTGATCCGCTCCTCCACGCAGGTGCCCTTCCTGACCCGGCGCGCGCTGTGCCGCCTGTTCCGCCTGCCCGAAGCGCAAGTCCGCGTGCTGTGCGAGCGCGTGGGCGGCGGCTTCGGGGGCAAGCAGGAGATGCTGGTCGAGGACGTGGTGGCGCTGGCCGTGCTGCGCACGGGGCGGCCCGCCGTGCTGGAGCTGACGCGCCCGGAACAGTTCACCGCCACCACGACGCGCCACCCCATGCGGGTCAGGGTCAAGCTGGGCGCGGCGCGTGACGGCGCGCTCACCGCCATGCAGCTCGACGTCCTGTCCAACACGGGCGCCTACGGCAACCACGGCCCCGGCGTGCTGCACCACGGCTGCAACGAGTCGATGGCGGTCTACCGCTGCCCGAATAAGCGCGTGGACGGCGTCGCGGTCTACACCAACACGGTGCCGGCCGGCGCCTTCCGCGGCTACGGGCTGAGCCAGACCGTGTTCGCGATCGAGTCCGCCATGGACGAGCTGGCCCGCGCCCTCGGGATGAGCCCCGCCGCCCTGCGCCGGCGCAACGCCGTGCGGCCGGGCGACGCGCTGGTCTCGGTCAGCACGGAGGCGCACGACGTTCAGTTCGGCAGTTACGGCCTCGACCAGTGCCTCGACGCGGTGGAACAGGCGCTCGACGGCCCCGACGATCGCGCGCGTCCCGAGGGCGAGGCCTGGTCGGTGGGGCAGGGCTTGGCGATGGCGATGATCGACACGATCCCGCCGCGCGGCCACTACTCCCGCGCGCGCCTCCGGCTGGCCCCCGACGGCACCGCCGCGCTCAGGATCGGCACGGCCGAATTCGGCAACGGCTCCACCACGGCGCTGGCGCAGGTCGTGGCGAGCACGCTGGGCCTCGCGGCCGACCGGGTCGCGATCGTCCAGTCCGACACCGACGTGGTCGAGCACGACACGGGCGCCTACGGGTCAACGGGCATCGTGGTGGCGGGGCAGGCCGCGCTGCGGGCCGCCCGGGCCCTGCGCGACCGGCTGGAGGCTGGCGAGGCCGCCCCGCTGGAGACGACCGGCTTCGCGGACGGCACGCCCCGCTCGGTCGCCTTCAACGTCCAGGGGTTCCGGGTGGCGGTGAACCGGCAGACCGGCGAGATCCGCATCCTCAAGAGCGTGCAGGCCGCGGACGCCGGCACCGTGGTCAACCCGATGCAGTGCCGGGGGCAGGTGGAGGGCGGCGTGGCCCAGGCCCTGGGCGCGGCGCTTTACGAGCACGTGGACGTCGATCCCGCCACCGGCCGCGTCACCACCGACCGGTTCCGGTCCTACCACGTCCCCACCTTCGCGGACGTGCCCGTGACGACCGTGATCTTCGCCGACACGGCCGACGCCGTGGGGCCGCTCGGCGCCAAGTCGATGAGCGAGAGCCCCTTCAACCCGGTGGCGCCCGCGCTCGCCAACGCGGTGCGGGACGCCACCGGGGTGCGCTTCACCGCCCTCCCGCTCGCCGCCGACCGCATCTTCGGGGCGCTGGCGGGCAAGGGCCCGCGCTGACTACTCCGCGGCGGCCGCGACTTCCTCGCTCACGCCGTAGAGGCCGTCGTTGGCGGGCGCCATCTCGATCCGGCGCGTGTGGAACTCGTCCAGGGTCGAGCGGTGGGCGACCGAGACGATGCCCGCCTGCGGCAGGCCGTTCACCACGGCCCTGTAAAGGTCGGCCTCGCCCGCCTCGTCGAGAGCCGAGGTCGCCTCGTCCAGCATCAGCCAGTCGGGCTTGACCAGGAGGGCGCGCGCGACCCCCAACCGCTGCTGCTCGCCGCCCGACAGCCGCATGGACCAGTTGCCCGCCTCGTCCAGCTCGGCTTCGAGGTGCCCGAGGCCGACGGCGCGCAAGGCCGCGCGGATGTCAGCATCCGCGTAGGCCGCGATGGTTTTGGGGTACACGATGGCTTGCCGCAGCGTCCCGAGCGGCAGGTACGTCCTTTGCGGCAGCATGAACATGCTGGTCCGCTCGGGAACCGAGATGCCGCCCTGGCCGAACGGCCAGATGCCGGACAGGGCGCGCAGCAGGGTGGTCTTGCCCGCCCCGGATCGCCCGGTCAGCAGGATGCGGTCGCCCGGGTTGACCTGCATGGTCGCGGACGCCGTCAGCGGCGTGCGGGACGGGAGCGTGACGGTCAGGTCCCGCGTCGCGAGCGCGGGCAGGTTTCGCGGCTCGCGGTCGATGTGGGGGGGCTGGACGGCGGCGTGCGCCGCGGCCTGCATCGCGGTCTCGAAGCCCGTCAACCGCTGCACGACGGCCCGGTACTCGGCCAGTTCGGCGTAGCTGGTGACGAACCACGTCATCCCGCTCTGCACGCTGGTGAAGGCGTCCAGCATGCGGTTGAACAGGCCGTAGGTCGCCTTGCCGAAGAAATAAGCCGGCGCGAACAGCACGTAGGGGAAGATGTTGGAGAACTGGCTGAACGACTGCTGGAAGAACAGCAGGTCGCGCTGCCGCCGGACCACGGCGTAGACGTTGGCGAGCAGCGAGTCGTAGCGCTCGCGCAGGCCGGACTGCTCGGCGGCCTCGCCGCCAAGCAGCGCGATCTGCTCGCTGTTCTCGCGGATGCGGGCCATGCTGAAGCGGAAGTTGGCCTCGTAACGCTCCTGATCGTACTTCAGGCGCACCAGCGGCCTGCCGATGAGGTGCACCAGGCCCGTGCCGATGGCCGCGTAGATGATCGCGAGCCAGATCAGGTAGCCCGGGACGTTGAAGGACAGGCCGAAGCTCGTGGTCGGGAAGGCCTCCGACAAGCCCCACAGGATGTAAAGATAGATGAAGAGTTGCAGGACGTTGGACACAAAACCGAAGGCCAGCACCATGGTGGTGCCGACGAATTTGTGGACATCCTCCGAGATGCGCTGGTCGGGATTGTCGGCCGGGCCGGTCACGAGACGAAGCCGGTAGTGCTGGGCCGGCGCGAGCCATCGGTCGACGAAGAAGTCCGTCATCGACTTGCGCCAGCGCACCTGCAGGATCTGGTTGACGTAGTTCTTGTAGACGCCGAGGACGACGTAGATCGCCGAGAGGAGCGCGAATTTGCCGACGGACTCCAGGAAGAGCGGGAAGTTCTTCTGCTGGATGGAGTCGCCCAGGCCGCCGTAGGTGTCGTTGAAGGGCTTCGACATCAGCGCGAAGAGCACTTCGAGGACCAGCACGCCCGCCAGGAGGCCCAGCGCGATGACGTTCTCGGGCGACTTGGCCACGCCGACGAACCACAGCCGGATCTCGCCCGGCGTGCGCCGGAGGAAGTAGGGGTAGGCCAGCCGCCAGATGTCCTTCAGGGCGGCGAAGAAGTTCCGCATCAAACAAACTCCCGCGGGCTCGCGCGCGCTTCGGGCAGGGGTGTTCGCCGCGGATCAAAGCAAATTTAAGGGGCTGCCGCACGTGACGATTTGGTCACGTGGGCCCCCCGCGGGCCTATTCCGCGGCCACCATCCGCTTGGCCTTGGCGGCGGAGGCGCGGGCGGCCTCGCTCACCTTGAACATGTCGAGGTTTTCGAGCTCTTCGTCCGGCACCGGGGTCAGCGCCAGGTCCATGTACGCACGCCGGTTCGGGTCCGCCTTGATGGCCTTGCGGATCCTGTGCATCTTCCACACGAGCCGGCCGATGGCGACGTGCTTGCGGACGAGGTCGAAGGCGTACTTCGGGTAGAACAGGAGCGGGTTCTCGCGCGGCAGGCCGGGCCTGCGGTCGGCGCGGTGCTTGCGGCGCAGGTAGCCGCCCTCCAGCGGATGGATCTTCTCCAGCGTCACGCAGCCGTAGAACCAGATCAGCAGGAACAGCATCTTGCCGGGGCTGATGCCCACCGCGACCGCGCGCCGCATGATGGTCGCCATGTGATCGGGCGTGTAGTAGGTCTCCCAGGCGAGCCGGTAGGCGCGCTCCCACTCGGCCTTGCTCATCTTCGGGTGGGCCGTGCAGACGTGCTCCAGGTCGTAGCGGTTCATGTCCGGGTCCATGGGCACGCCCGACAGGTGCAGCTTCTTGTGGTCCTCCGAGCCCGGCAGCGGCGTCAGGCAGAAAAACTCCAGGAGGTCGAGCGGCAGCTCGCGCTTGATGATCTCGATGTCGCGGACGATCGACTCGGGCGTGTCGTTGGGGAAGCCCAGGATGTAGCCCGCGTAGGTGAAGCAGCCGACGCGCTTCCAGTCGAGCAGCATCTTGCGGTACTCGGCGATGCGGTTCTGCTTCTTCTTGGCGCCGAGCAGCGAGTCGGGGTTGATGTTCTCCAGCCCGAGGAACACGCGGGTGACGCCGGCCCGCGCGGCCTTGTCGATGAAGTTGGGGATGCGGTGGCAGAGCGTGTCCACCTGGATCACGAAGTTGAACTTGAGCCCCTCGCCCTCGCGCATGGCGATCAGGCGGTCGAACAACGGCTCCCAGTTCTTGTTGCGGGCGAGGTTGTCGTCCGTGATGAAGAAGTGGTCGATGCCCTGCGCGAGGTTTGAGCGGATGATGCGCTCCACGTCCTCCGGGGAGCGGTAGCGCGACTTGCGCCCCTGCACGTTGATGATGGTGCAGAACGAGCACTGGAAAGGGCAGCCGCGGCCGGCGTCGAAACTGGTCAGCCGCCCGCCCGTGCGCTCCACCCGTGCCGCGGGCAGCAGCGGGGTCGGCACGCCGTCGAGCCCCGGCAGGTCGCTCATGAAGTTGTAAAGGGGCTTCAACGCGTTGGCGTGGGCGTCGCAGAGCACGGCGTCGAGCCGTCCGCCTTCCGCCTCGCCCGCGAACAGCGCGATGCCGAGGTCCTGGGCGGCGCGGATGTCGGCGGGCAATTCGGGCAGCATGGCGAGGCAGCCCGACACGTGGAAGCCGCCGATGGCCACGTTGACGCCCGCCTCCCGCAGCGGCCGGGCGATGTCCACCGCGCGGGGGAACTGGTTCGACTGCACGCCCACCAGCGCCACGAGCCCGTGCCCGCCGTTGTCGCGGATGAGCTTGGCGATCCGCTTCGGCCGGATGCGGGTGTTGGTCTCATCGAAGGCCGTGATGGCGACGTCGACGTCCGCGCCCAGCACGCGCCGCTCGGCGCAGTCGAGCGCGAGCCCGTTCAGCACGGCCAGCGTGTTGGACGGGATGGCCGAGCGCATCCACTGGATGACGTAGCCGTCGTCGTCGTAGTGCGACGGCTTGACCAGCACGAGGGTGAATCGGCGGCGCGTGACGGGTGCGAGCATCGGCCCTCTGCTGCGTCGGGTGGTGCAGAGGGTTAAGGGTTTGTTTGCCGCAAAAACAAGGCGGTGAGCGGGAGCTGTAAAAAAGTTCCCGCACTGAAGAGAAATTGTGACGCCGCAGGTTAGGACCGAGGTCGGTGAGCCCGCGCCGCACCTTCAGGCCGCCACCTTCAGCAGCCCACCCTCGGCCGGGAACAGCGGGATCAGGCAGGCCTGCAGCGCGTGGTACAGGTCCGGCTTGCCCGTGAACAGCGTGGACTTGGGCTTGAGCTCGCGGTCGAGCTGCGGGCGCCAGCCGCCGTTGGCCGGGTCGATCAGGTGGGCGTCCGCAAAACTCCAGCACGCGCGGTACCAGGTCTCGTGGAAGGGGTCGCGGTCCACCGCGCCCAGGAAGCGCGCGGCGCCGATCGCCTCGCAGACGGGCCACCAGATCTTGTCGGTGACGCGCGGCGCGCCCGACCACTCCAGCGTGTAGAAGAAGCCGCCGTGCGCCTCGTCCCAGCCGCCCAGGACCGCGGCGGCGAACAGGGCGCGGGCCGCCTCGGTCATCCAGGCGTGGCGCTTGCCGCCCGCGATCCAGAGCTGGACCAGCAGCCGGCTCCATTCGAGCGAGTGGCCGGGCGTGGTGCCGGCCGGGCGGAACATCTCGGAGCCCGCGTAGTCCGGGTCCACCGTCCAGTCCTCGCCGAAATGCTCGGGCACGCGCCAGCCGTGGGCGGCGGCGAGGCGCCGGATCAGCAGGTCGGCAATGCGCTCCGCCATGGCCAGCAGGCGGTCGTCGCCCGTCACCTCGAAAGCGGCCATCAGGGCCTCGGTCAGGTGCATGTTTGAGTTCTGGCCGCGGTAGCGGTCGAACGGGGTCCACTCGCGCTCGAACTCCTCGGCGGAAGCGCCGTGCCGCGGCTCCCAGAAGCGGGTGAGCAGCACGTCGGTGACGTCGGCGAGCAGGCGGTCGGCGTCGGGATGGCCCACGGCCTTGGCGCTGGCCGCCGCGAGCAGCACGAAGGCGTGACCGTAGGCCTGCTTGCGTGCGTCCACCGGCCCCGCGTCGCCCACGCCCCAGGCGTAACCGCCGTGCTCGGCGTCGCGGTGGCCGTCCCACAGGTAGGCCATGCCGTGGTCGACCAGGCGGGCCGAGCCGGGCCGCCCCATGAGGTGGCCCACCGCGTGGCAGAACACGGTGCGGGTGGTGACGTGGAGCTGGCGCGTGTTGGAGCCGGTCGCGTCACGGATGGCCGCCCCCGCGTCGTCCAGGTCGAAGAAGCCGCCGCGGGGGTTGACGGTCGCCTCGCCGAACAGGTCGAACAGCGCGTCGGCCTGCCGCGTGAGCCAGGCGCGGTGGAACGGTTTGTCGCACCAGGGGGTGTCGCGGGGACCGGCGGTCAGCATAGTGGCCTTGCGGGAGCGAGATTGAACGCCGGGCGTTGTAGCTTGCGCCACCTCCGCGCGCGACCTTTTCCGCAGGACTTTTCATGCCGCCCATGCGCCGCAAGGCAGACCTGCCCGCAAAGATCTGCGCGACCTGCGGCCGTCCGTTCACGTGGCGGAAGAAGTGGGCCAAGACCTGGGACGAGGTCCGCTACTGCTCCGACCGGTGCCGGTCGGAGCGCCCGGCGCGGGACCGCCCACCCGCGCCGCCCCGCCGCCCGTGACTCACGCCGCGCAGGCCGCGAAGCCCTTGCGGATGGCCTCCTCCGGCAGGTCGCGGCCGATGAAGACCAGCTTGGACGTGCGCGCCTCGCCCG
The DNA here is from genome assembly GCA_964243035.1 of uncultured Lichenihabitans sp. Taxonomy (GTDB): domain Bacteria; phylum Pseudomonadota; class Alphaproteobacteria; order Rhizobiales; family Beijerinckiaceae; genus Lichenihabitans. The sequence continues at coordinate 2,523 of CAXTDZ010000003.1, read as the reverse complement.
GCTTCCAGTCGCGCTGGGTGTCGCCGTCCAGCATCATGTGGACGCCCTGGAAGACGAAGCGCTTGGGTTCGCCCTTGAACGCGAGGATGCCCTTGGAGCGCAGGATCCTCTGCCCCTCGGTCTGCACGAGGTCGTTGATCCAGGGCATGAACTTCTGGGGGTCGACGTCGCCCTCGTGGGTGATGGCGACCGACTGCATGTCCTCGTCGTGGTAGTGCTTGGCGCCGCCGTGGCCGTGCGCGTGGACCCGGCCGTGGTGGTCGTGGTCATGCCCATGGTCGTGGTGGTCATGCCCGTGGTCGTGGTCTTCGGTTTGGAGGAACTCGGGCTCGATCTCCAGGATGCGGTCCAGCTCGAAGGCCTTGCGGTCCAGCACCTTGTCGAGGTCCACCGCGCAGCGGTTCGTCTTGTGGAGCTTGGCGTAGGGGTTGATGGCGCGGATGCGCGCCTCCACCTCGCGCAGCTCGGCCGCCGACACGAGGTCGGTCTTGTTGAGCACGATCACGTCCGCGAAGGCGATCTGGTTCTTGGCCTCGGGCGCGTCCTTGAGCCGGGCCGAGAGCCATTTGGCGTCCGCCACCGTCACGATGGCGTCGAGCCGGGCGTTCTCCTGCACGTCCTGGTCCACGAAGAAGGTCTGCGCCACAGGGGCGGGATCGGCGAGGCCGGTGGTTTCCACGATGATGGCGTCGAACTTGCCCTTGCGCTTCATCAGCCCTTCGAGGATGCGGATCAGGTCGCCGCGCACGGTGCAGCAGATGCACCCGTTGTTCATCTCGAACACTTCCTCGTCGGCGCCCACCACCAGCTCGTTGTCGATGCCGACCTCGCCGAACTCGTTGACGATCACGGCGTATTTCCTGCCGTGCTCCTCGGTCAGGATGCGGTTGAGCAGCGTGGTCTTGCCCGCGCCCAGGTAGCCGGTGAGCACGGTGACGGGGATCTTGTCCATGGGGCGGGGCGCTCCGATGCGCGTGGGAAGGGTCCGGTCACGCTATATCGGATGCGGCGCTGCCGGGCGCAACGCGCCGTCCCGTCGTCAGAACGACGTGCGGGCGCGGATCGCGGCGGCCAGCGTCCCCTCGTCGAGGTAGTCGAGCTCGCCGCCTACCGGCACGCCGTGGGCGAGCCGCGTCACCTTGACCTCGAAGGGGGCCAGCAGGTCCGTCACGTAGTGGGCGGTGGTTTGGCCGTCCACGGTGGCGTTGACGGCCAGGATCACCTCCGTGACCTCGCCCTCGGCCAGGCGGTGGACCAGGCCCTTGAGGTTGAGGTCGTCCGGCCCCACGCCGTCGAGCGGCGACAGCACGCCGCCCAGCACGTGGTAGCGGCCCCGCACCACGCCGGCCCGCTCCAGGGCCCACAGGTCGGCCACCGTTTCCACCACCACCAGCAGCCCCGCGTCGCGGCGCGGGTCGCGGCAGATCGTGCAGGGGTCGGCGGTGTCGATGTTGCCGCAGGCCGAGCAGGTCGCGACCCGCGCGTGGGCGACCGCCATCGCCTCGGCGAGCGGCGACAGCAGCTCCTCCTTCCTGCGGATCAGGTGGAGCGCGGCGCGCCGGGCCGAGCGCGGCCCCAGGCCCGGCAGGCGGCCCAGGAGCTGGATCAGGCGCTCGATCTCGGGCCCGGCGACGCGGTCGGCCACGCCGGCCCCGTCAGAACGGCAGCTTGAAGCCGGGCGGCAGCGGCAGGCCCGCGGTCACGGCCTTCATCTTTTCCTCGGCCACGGCCTGCGCCTTCTTGCGCGCGTCCTCGCAGGCCGCGACCAGCAGGTCCTCCAGGATCTCGCGCTCGTCCTCCTTCATCAGGGAGGGGTCGATCGCGATGCCGCGCACCTGCCCCTTGGCGGACACCGTGACCCGCACCAGGCCCGCGCCCGCCTGGCCCTCCACGTCCACGCGGTCGAGCTCGTTCTGGACCTCGCCCAGGCGCGCCTGCATGGCCTGCGCCTGTTTCATCAACCCCATCACGTCCTTCATGGCCGATGCCTCCTCACAGCTCGAAGTCGTCGTCGGGCCCGGGCGCGGCGTCGCGGTAGCCCACCTCCTCGTCGCCCATGGCGGGCGGGGGCGGCTCGGGCGCGGGCAGCTCGGCCGCGCGGTCCCGCACCGCCACGATGCGGCTGCCGGGGAACACCTCCAGCACGCGGCTCACGACGGGGTGGCGCTCCAGGTCGAGCCGCCGCGCGTCCGCCTCGGCGTCGGCCCGCTCGCGCAGGGTCGGGGCGCCGCCGCCGGCCGCCAGCGCCACCATCCAGCGCGTGCCGGTCCACTCGTTGAGGCGCCGCATGATCTGCGCCGCGAGCTGCGGGGAGGCGCCCGGCGCGGGCTCGAACTCGATCGAGCCCGGCTCGAACCGCACCAGCCGGACGTCGCGCTCCAGCGCGATCTTGAGCTGGACGTCGCGGTTGGCGGCGGCAAGCCGCACCACGTCCTCCAGCCCGCGGGGCAGGGCGGCCGCGGACGGGGCGGGCGTCGGGGCCGCGACGGCGCGGGCCGGGGCGGGCCCGTTCACCTGCCGCAG
>CAXTDZ010000002.1:0-84361 GCA_964243035.1 uncultured Lichenihabitans sp. | reverse complement strand
GTCGCGGCCGCGGCCGCGGCCGGGCCCTTCGACGCCGAGGCCGCGCAGGCGCGGCTCGACGCGATGTTCGCCGCCGCGGCCTGACGCGTCAGCCGGCGTCCGGCCAGGTGGCCCCCTTGGCGTTGACGTAGACCGCGTAGAGGCTCGTCGTTCCGCAGATGAACAGCCGGTTGCGCTTGGGGCCGCCGAAGCAGAGGTTCGCGACGACCTCGGGGATGTGGATCTTGCCGAGCAGCGTGCCGTCCGGGTGGTAGCAGTGGACGCCGTCGCCCGCCGAGGTCCAGACGTGGCCCCTGGTGTCGCAGCGGAAGCCGTCGAACAGGCCCACGTCGCAGGTTGCGAACAGGCGCCCGTTCGCGAGCCTGGCGTCGCCCTCCACGTCGAAGACGCGGATGTGCTTGGGGCCGTCCTCCTGGTGGGTCATGCCGGTGTCGGCGATGTACATGAGCCGCTCGTCGGGGGAGAAGGCGAGCCCGTTCGGCTTCACGAAGTCCTCCGTGACCGCGACCGTGGTCCCGTCGCGCGGGTCGAAGCGGTAGACGTGGCTTTCCTCCAGCTCGGACGGGTGGTGGTCGCCCTCGTACTCGCTGTCGATCCCGTAGGTCGGGTCCGAGAACCAGACCGTGCCGTCCGACTTCACCACCACGTCGTTGGGCGAGTTCAGCTTCTTGCCGTCCACGTGGCTGACCAGCACCTTGCGCGAGCCGTCGTGCTCGATCCGCGACACGCAGCGGCCCCGGTGCTCGCAGGAGACGAGCCGGCCCTCGCGGTCCACCGTGTGGCCGTTGTGGTTCAGGGCGGGCTGCAGGAACAGCGAGACCGAGCCGTCGGTGTCGTCGTAGCGCATCACGCGGTCGTTCGGGATGTCCGACCACACGAGGTACTTGCCGGCCGGGAAGTAGGCGGGCCCTTCCGCCCAGCGCGACCCCGTCCACAGCGTTTCCACGTGGACGTTGCCGTGGACGAGCTTGCGGAAGCGCGGATCGATCACCTCGAAGCTTTTCGTGAGCATGGGCCTCCTCCCGTGGGGTTTGGCGCCCGGGTTGGCCCGGGGCCGCGCCCGACCATGGCGCGGGCTGTCCCGGCCCGCAACCCTGCCCGGGCCGTGCCGAAACGGGTCAGGCCGGCGGCGGGCCCTTAACGAAGTGGAAAGAGCGGTCGGGCAGCTTCGGTAAGGAATTGGTCACCAAGGGAGCTCGCGGGCCATGAGTGTCGCATCGGAGGGGTCAGCGGCCGGCAGGACCCCGGTGCCGAAACCGGCTGCGGCCCAGGCGACCGGCACCTCGCTGATCCGCCTCCCCGTCCGGACCGAGGCAAACGGCCGGTCGCGCCGCGCGCGGCTGTCGCTGATCCTCTGGGGCACGGGGGCGGCGCTCGCGCTCGGCGTCGGGGTGGCCGGGGTCCGGGTCGCCCAGTCGTCCGGAACGGTTGCGCTCGCGAGCGCGCCGCAGGTCGCGCGGGCGGACGATCCCGCCCAGGTCATGCGCCGGCTGGAGGACGAGGTCGCGCACCTCAAGGGCAGCGTGGACTCGCTGCGCGCCGCGGCCGACGGCGCCCGGCAGGACGAGTCGCTGCGCGGCCTGCGCCGCAGCGTGGACGGCCTCAGGCAGGAGGTCGACCAGGTCAGGTCCGCGAGCGGCGCCAACCTCGCCCAGCTGTCGACCCGGATCGACAAGGCCGACCACGACCCGACCTCCAAGCTCGCCGAGATCGTGGCCCGCCTCGACAGGCTCGACCACGCGGCCTCCGGCAAGGCGACGGACGCGGCCGACAAGCTGGCCGAGGTGCAGGGGCGCCTGGAGCGCATCGAGCGGCAGGTGTCCTCGCCCGTCCCCACGGGCTCCGTTCCGGCCGCCGTGCACGCGGCGCCGGTCGCCGTCCCCCCGCCCGCGCCGGTGGCGGCAGCCGCACCCGTTAGGACGGCCCCGCCGCCGCCCGCGCCCGTGCCGCGCCCCACCCTCGCGGCCATCCAGCCGCCCGCGCTGCCGGCGGTCGGCTCCGTCGGCCCCAGGACGATGGTCGCCAAGGCTGATCCCGTCCCCGCCAAGCCGCCGTCCGTCGCGAACTGGGTCATCCGCGACGTTTACGACGGCCTCGCGCTGGTTCAGGCCCGGGGCGGCGACCTGCGCGAGGTCGCGCCGGGCGAGTACCTGCCGGGGCTGGGCGAGGTGCGCTCCATCGAGCGCCGCGGCCGGGCCTGGGTCGTGCTCACCAGCCGGGGCGTGATCGAGTAGCGCCCCGGCGGCCGCCCCGAAATCCAGACCGGGCCGCTGCGGGTTTGACAGGACCCGCGCGGCTGGTCGAAGCACGGACCGCGCCGCCCGCTTCCGCGGGCGGCTCGCGGGAGGCGGAGGGCGGATGCGGCGCGACACGCTGGGCCTCGATCACTTCGAGCGGCTCTACCGGGGCAACCTCGACCCCTGGCGCTTCGCCTCCAGCCCCTACGAGCGGGACAAGTACGCCGCGACGCTCGCGGCGCTGCCCCGGCCCCGCTACGCGCGCGGGCTCGACGTGGGCTGCTCCATCGGCGTGTTCACCGCCGCCCTGGCGGACCGCTGCGACGCCCTGCTCGGGGTCGAGCCGGTCGAGGCCGCGCTCGCCCAGGCCCGCGCGCGGCTCGCGGCCCGCGCGCACGTGCGGTTCGCGCCGCTGTTCGTGCCGCGCCAGTGGCCGCAGGGCACCTTCGACCTCGTGGTCGTGTCGGAGGTGCTCGACTACCTGGGCGAGGACGACCTCGCGGGCCTCGCCGACCGGCTGCGCGGCGCCCTGGAGCCGGGCGGCGACCTCGTCCTCGTCCACTGGGTCGGCAAGAAGCGCGGGCGCGGGACGGACGAGGCCAGCGACGCGCTGATCGGCCGGATGGCGCCCCACGCGAGCGTCACCCGCGCGGACCGCAACGCCGACTACCGCTTGGACGTGCTCCGGCGCGCTACGCGCTGAAGCCGGCCCGCGCCCGCCGCGGCGCTCCGCGCCCGGGGACGGTCGGAACGCGCGGCCCGGGCGTGGCACGAAACAGGAGCCCACGTTCCGCGGCCTGGTGCGTCCCTCGACGGCGCCGGTTCACTACCCCGGAGGAGCTGGCGCGCCGCGGTCGTCGGCGCCGCGCGACCCGGTTGCGGCGCGGTGCGGAAGCTCCCTATGATGCGGGTCGCCGGTCCGGCGTCCCGCCGGCCCGCACGTCGCGAGGGTTCCGGTGAGCAAGGCCATCCGCGTTCATGCCTTCGGCGGCCCCGAGGTGCTGCGCTTCGAGGAGGTCGAGGTGGGCCATCCGGGGCCCGGCGAGGTGCGCCTCCGCCAGCGCGTGGTGGGCGTCAACTTCATCGACACCTACCAGCGCACGGGGCTCTACCCGAACCCGTTTCCCTTCACGCCGGGCAACGAGGCCGCGGGCGACGTGGTCGCGGTCGGCGACGGCGTGACGGAGTTCAAGCCCGGCGACCGCGTGGCCTACGGCACCGCGCTCGGCGCCTACGCGGAGGAGCGGCTCGTGCCCGCGGCCAAGCTCGTGCGCCTGCCCGACGCCGTGAGCTACGAGACCGGCGCCGTGATGATGCTGAAGGGCCTCACGGCGGAATACCTGCTGCACAGCTCCTACCGCGTGCGGCCGGGCGACGTGGTCCTGGTCCACGCCGCGGCGGGCGGGGTCGGCCTGATCCTGTGCCAGTGGGCCAAGGCCATCGGGGCCACGGTGATCGGCACGGTGGGCACGCCCGACAAGGCGTCGCTCGCCAAAGAGCACGGGGCCGACCACGTGATCCTCTACCGCGACGAGGATTTCGTGGCGCGCGTGCGCGAGATCACCAACGGGCAGGGCTGCCACGCGGTCTACGACGGCGTCGGCAAGGCCACCTTCCCCGGCTCGCTTGACTGCCTGAGGCCGCGCGGCACCTTTGTCAGCTTCGGGTCGGCCTCGGGGCAGGTGGAGGCCTTCAACATCGGCATCCTCGCCCAGAAAGGATCGCTGTTCGCGACCCGGCCGACGCTGTTCAACCACGTCGCCGAGCGGTCCGAGCTGCTTGAGCGCACCGAGCACCTGCTCCAGGTCATGACGGCGGGCCGCGTCCGCATCGACGTCCGCGCGCGCTTCCCCCTGGCCGAGGCGGAGGCCGCGCACCGGGCGCTCGAAGGCCGCGAAACCACCGGCGCCACCGTGCTCCTTGCCTGACGGAACCCCGCTCGCCGCCGTCCGGGGCCTGACCAAGCGGTTCGGCGCCTTCACGGCCGCCGACGGGATCGACCTGGACCTGCCCGCGGGCGAGATCCACGCGCTGGTGGGCGAGAACGGGGCGGGCAAGTCCACCCTGGTCAAGATGCTCTACGGGCTGCTGGCGCCCACCGCGGGCGAGATCCGCTGGCGGGGCGAGCCCGTGGCGCTGCCGAGCCCCGAGGCCGCCCGCGCGCGCGGCATCGGCATGGTGTTCCAGCACTTCTCGCTGTTCGACAACTTGACCGTGGGCGAGAACGTGGCCCTCGTGCTGCCCCGCGGCGAGCCGCTCGGCCGGGTCGCGGCCCGCATCGACGAGGTCGCGGCGCGCTACCGCATGGTGCTCGACGCCCGCCGCCCGGTGTGGACGCTGTCGGCCGGCGAGCGGCAGCGCATCGAGATCGCGCGCTGCCTGCTCCAGGATCCGGCCCTGCTCATCCTGGACGAGCCCACCTCCGTGCTGACCCCGCAGGAGGCGGACGGGCTGTTCGCGATCCTGGACCGGTTGAAGGCCGAGAACAGGGCGATCCTCTACATCTCCCACCGGCTCGACGAGGTGCGGCGGCTGTGCGACCGCGCCACCGTGCTGCGCCGCGGGCGCGTGGTGGGCACCTGCGACCCGCGGCGGGAGACCGCCCGGTCCATCGCGGCCCTGATGGTGGGGCAGCAGGTGGGCGAGGTCAGGGCCGCGCACACGGGGTCCGCGGCCCCGGTGCGCTTCGCGGCGCACAGCCTGTCGGCACCCCCCGCCGACCCGCACGGCACCGCGCTCGCGGGCGTGTCCTTCGCGGTGCGCGGCGGCGAGGTGGTGGGCGTCGCGGGCGTGGCCGGGAACGGGCAGGCGGAGCTGTTCGACCTGCTGTCGGGCGAGCGCCTGGCGCCGGAGCCCGGTGCGGTCCGCGTCGACGGCGTCGCGGTGGGCCACGAGGGCGTGACCGAGCGGCGCCGCCGCAGCGCGGCCTTCGTCCCGGAGGAGCGCAACGGCCACGCGGCCGCGCCCGCCTTCACCCTGTCCGACAACGCCGTGCTGTCGCGGCACGCCACGGGCGGCCTCGTGCGCGCGGGCTTCGTGCTCCGCGCCGCGGCGCGCCGGCTCGCGGCCCGGATCGAGACGAGCTTCGACGTCCGCAAGGCCGGGGCCGACCCGCAGGCGCGCACGCTGTCGGGCGGCAACCTCCAGAAGTTCGTGGTGGGCCGCGAGATCCTGCGCGAGCCCGGGGTGCTGGTCGTCAACCAGCCCACCTGGGGCGTGGACGCGCTGGCGGGCGCCACGATCCGCCAGGCGATCGTCGACCTCGCCCGGCGCGGCGCGGCCGTGCTGGTGATCAGCCAGGACCTCGACGAGCTGTTCGAGATCTGCGACCGGATCGCGGTGATCCACGCGGGCGCGCTGTCCGACGCGCGGCCCGCGGCCGAGCTCACCCGCGAGGCGGTCGGGCTGCTGATGGGCGGCGCGGCGCCGGAGCGCCATGCGGCTTGACCTTGAACCCCGCGCGGCCGCGCGCCGCTGGGTCGCGCTGCTCGCCCCAGCGGCGGCGCTGGCGGTGGCGGTTCTCCTGGGCGGCGTCGCGGTGCTGGTGCTCGGCCGCTCGCCGGCCCAGGCCTTCGCGGTGTATTTCGTTGACCCGCTGACCGAGAGCTGGTCGCTGCAGGCCCTGGCCGTCAAGGCCTCGCCGCTGGTGATGATCGCGGTGGGGCTCGCCTTCCCCTACCGCGCCAACCTGTGGAACATTGGCGCCGAAGGGCAGTTCGTGGCGGGCGGGGCGCTCGGCGGGTGGCTCGCGCTGCTGACGCACGACGGCGCCTACCAGGGCGCGATCGGCGGCTGGTGGATCCTGCCCGCCATGCTGGGCCTGGGCGCGCTCGGCGGCGCGCTCTACGCCCTGATCCCCGCCGCGCTCCGCGCGCTCCTGGGCGTGTCCGAGATCCTGTCCAGCCTGATGCTGGTCTACGTCGCGGGCTACGCGCTCGACTACCTGGTGCGCGGGCCGTGGCGCGATCCGGCCGGCTTCAACTTCCCCGTGTCCGTCACCTTCGACCCCGAGGCCACGCTGCCCTCGCTGGTCCCCGACGGGCGGCTGCACGCGGGCGTGCTGCTGACGCTCGCCGCGGTGGCGGTGGCGGCGGTGGTACTGGGGCGGACGGTGTTCGGCTACGAGGTCCGGCTGTTCGGCGCGGCCCCGCGCGCGGCGCGCTTCGCTGGCTTCGGGGCCGCGGGGCTGGTGCTCAAGACCTTCGCGATCTCGGGGGCGCTTGCGGGGCTCGCGGGCGTGGTGGAGGTGTCGGGGCAGATCAACCAGCTGCAACCCTCCATCTCGCCCGGCTACGGCTTCACGGCCATCATCGTGGCCTTTCTGGGCCGGCTGAACCCGTTCGGCATCCTGCTCGCGGGCCTCGTGCTGGCGCTGACCGCCATCGGCGGCGAGGGCGCGCAGGTCGCGCTGAAGCTGCCGCTCGACCTCACCGCGGCCTTCCAAGGCGTGCTGCTCGCCTGCGTGCTGGTGGCCGACGTGGCGACGCGCTACCGCGTCCGCCTCAGCCTGGGCCCGGGCCGGTGAGCCCCGACACGGTCCAACTCGTGCTCGCGACGATCGTGACGGCCGCGACGCCGCTCGCGCTGGCCGCCACCGGCGAGCTCGTGGCGGAGCGGTCGGGCGTGCTCAACCTCGGCGTCGAGGGCATGATGATCACCGGGGCCGCGACGGGCTTCGCGGCCGCGGTGCTGACGGGCTCGACGCTGCTCGGGGCCGCCGCGGGCGTGCTCGCGGGCGTCGCGCTGGCGGCCGCTTTCGCGCTGCTCACGATCGGGCTCGCGGCCAGCCAGGTCGCGAGCGGGCTGGCGCTGACCATCTTCGGCCTGGGCGCGTCGGGCCTGGTGGGCAGCGGCTTCGTGGGCGAGAAGCGCGACGCGGCAATGCCGCTCTTCGTTCCCGGCCTGACGGACCTGCCGGGGGTGGGCCGCCTGCTGTTCGGCGAGGACCCGTTCGTCTACCTGGGTCTCGCGCTGGTGGCGGGCACGGCCTTCTTCCTGTCGCGCACGCGGGCCGGGCTGACGCTGCGGGCGGTGGGGGACAACCACGGGTCGGCGCATGCGCTTGGGTTGCCCGTGCGCCGCGTCCGCACCCTCGCGACGCTGTTCGGCGGCGGCTGCGCGGGGCTCGCGGGGGCCTACCTGTCCCTCGTCTACACGCCCTTCTGGTCGCCGGGCATGACGGCGGGGCGCGGCTGGATCGCGCTGGCGCTGGTGGTGTTCGCGTCCTGGCGGCCGTGGCGGGTGCTGGGCGGCGCGCTGCTGTTCGGCGGGGCCACGGTGCTGCAGCTCCATGCCCAAGCCCTGGGCATCGGCCTGCCGGGCCAGGCGCTGTCGGCCGTTCCCTACCTCGCGACGCTGCTGGCGCTGGTGCTTCTGTCCTGGCGCAACCGCCGCGGCGCCGCGGCGCCCGCCACCCTGGGCAACCCGTTCGTGGCGGACCGGTGAGGGCCTGGAACTTGCATCGTCGAACGCAAGCAAGGGAGGACCACGCGGGATGAACACACTCAACAAGCTCGGGCTGATGCTGGGCCTCGCGGCCGCCGCGGCGGCGCCCGCGCGCGCCGCCGACAAGCTCAAGGTGGGCTTCGTCTACGTGGGTCCCGTGGGCGACTTCGGCTACTCCTACCAGCACGACCTCGGCCGCCAGGCGCTCGAAAAGGCCATGGGCGGCGCGGTCGAGACCACCTACCTCGAAAACGTGCCCGAGACCGACAGCGCGCGCGCCTTCGAGCAGCTCGCCCGCAGCGGCTGCGGCCTGATCGTGGGCACGTCCTTCGGCTTCATGGACCCCGAGCTCAGGGTCGCCAAGGCGTTCCCGAAGGTGAAGTTCGAGCACGCGACGGGCTACAAGCGCGCCCCCAACCTGTCCACCTATTCGGCGCGCTTCTACGAGGGGCGCTACATCATCGGCCAGATCGCGGCCAAGATGTCGAAGACGCACACGGTGGGCTACGTGGCCTCCTTCCCGATCCCGGAGGTGGTGGCGGGCATCGACAGCTTCATGCTCGGCGCGCAGTCGGTCGACCCGGCCATGAAGGTCAAGATCGTCTGGGTGAACTCCTGGTTCGACCCCGGCAAGGAGGCCGACGCCACCAAGGCGCTCATCGCGCAGGGGGCCGACATCATCGCCCAGCACACGGATTCCGCCGCGCCCCTGCAGGAGGCCGAGAAGGCGGGCGTCCACGGGTTCGGCCAGTCGTCCGACATGAGCCGCTTCGCGCCAAAGGCGATCCTGACCTCGCTGGAGGACAATTGGGGCGACTACTACGGGGGCGAGGCCAAGGCCGTGATGGACGGCAGCTGGGCGTCGCACGACACCTGGGGCGGGCTCGCGGCAGGCATGGTGAAGATGGGCCCCTACGCCAACATGCCCGACGACGTGAAGGCGATGGCGGAGGCGACCGAGGCCGCCATCAAGTCCGGCAAGCTCAACCCCTTCAAGGGGCCGATCACCAAGCAGGACGGCACGCTCGCCGTGAAGGACGGCGAGGCCCTGCCCGACAAGGAGATCCTGGGCCTGAACTGGTACGTGAAGGGCGTGGACGACAAGCTGCCGCAGTAGGGCGCGGTCGCGCCGCAGGGGCGCGCCACCCCGTTTCCGCGCCGGGGGCGGTGCTAGACCGCCGCCCCGTGCAGGTCGTAGGCGTCGGCCCGCTCGACCTTGACCGTCACCACGTCGCCCGGCCGCACCGGGCGCCGCGAGGTGAAGTACACCTTGCCGTCGATCTCGGGCGCGTCCCCCTTCGACCGTCCCTGCGCCACCGTGGGGCCGGCGGCATCGACGATGACGGGCAGGCGCTTGCCCACCTTCGCCTTCAGCAGCCTGGTGCTGATCGTTTGCGCGTGCTCCATGAAGCGGCGGTGGCGCTCTTCCTGCACCTCCGGCGGCACGGGCGGCAGGCCGAGGTCGTTGGCGGGCGCGCCGGCCACCGGCTCGTATTTGAACGCGCCGACGCGGTTGAGCTTGGCCTCGGTCAGCCAGTCGAGCAGGAAGCGGAAGTCGTCCTCCGTTTCCCCCGGAAAACCCACGATGAAGGTCGAGCGCACGGTGAGGTCCGGCACCTGCGCGCGCCAGGCCTGCACGCGGGCCAGCGCCTTCTCGTGGTTGCCGGGCCGCCGCATGGCCCGCAGCACCGCGGGCGAGGCGTGCTGGAAGGGTATGTCGAGGTAGGGGAGCACGAGCCCGTCGGCCATCAACCCGATGACCTCGTCGACGTGCGGGTAGGGGTAGACGTAGTGCAGCCGCACCCAGGCGCCGAGCCCGCCCAGCTCGCGCGCGAGGTCGTAGAACCTGGCCCGGACGGCGCGGTCCCTGAACGGGGACTCCGCGTAGCCGAGGTCCAACCCGTAGGCGCTCGTGTCCTGGGACACGACGAGCAGCTCCTTGACGCCGGCCCGCAGCAGCTTCTCGGCCTCGCGCAGCACCTCGCCCGCCGGGCGGGACACGAGGTCGCCGCGCAATTTCGGGATGATGCAGAACGAGCAGCGGTTGTGGCAGCCCTCCGAAATCTTCAGGTAGGCGTAGTGGCGCGGGGTCAGCTTCACGCCCTGCGGCGGCACCAGGTCGAGGAACGGGTCGTGCGCGGGCGCCGCGACCTGGCGGACCGCGCCCATCACGCTCTCGTAGGCCTGCGGGCCGGTGATGGCCAGCACGCCGGGGTGGTGGGCCGCGACGCTGCCGGGCTCGGCCCCCATGCAGCCCGTGACGATCACCTTGCCGTTCTCCGCCAGGGCCTTGCCGATGGCGTCGAGCGACTCCCGCTTGGCGCTGTCCAGGAAGCCGCAGGTGTTGACGATCACGGCGTCGGCGCCCGCGTGGGTGCGCGAGAGCTCGTAGCCTTCGGCGCGGAGCTGGGTCAGGATGCGCTCGCTGTCGACCAGCGCCTTGGGGCAGCCGAGCGACACGAAGGAGATGCGGGGCGGCGCCCGGCGGCCGGCATCCGGCGCGGGCGCGGAAGAAGCGGCTGCGGGCATGGCAAACCCCATCGCACGCCGACCCGGCCCGCGCAACCCGCGCGCCGCGCCTCATCCCCGCTCGGACAGGATGTCGTAGCGGTCGGCCCGGTAGGCGGCGCGGCTGAACAGGCAGCAGCGGCCGTCCGCAAGGTAGAAGGCCCGCGACAGGAGCAGGGCCGGGCTGCCCTTCGCGGTATCCAGGCGGGCGGCGTCGCCCTCGTCCAGCAGCACGGCCTGGACCCGGTCGAGGCTGCGCACCGGGTCGAAGCCGCGCCGTTCGAGCGCCTCGCGCAGGCTGGGCCCGGCGTCCTCGCCCGCCAGCGCGGCGGGCGCCACGCCGCGTTCCACCGCGATGGGGAGGCCGTCGGCGTAGAGCAGCCGGCGAAGGTGGACGATGCGCGTGCCGGGGGAACAGCCGAGCGCCAGCGCGTCCCGCGCGCCCGGCAGGCCCAGGCCGCGCTCGATCTCGCGGCTCGACGGCTCGAAGCCGCGCCGACGCATGTCGTCGGCGAAGCGCACGAGGTCCGGCCGGCTCGGGGCGGGCCGCGCGTCGGGAGGCGGCGCGGTGCCCGGGCGGTTGACGAAGGTGCCGATGCCCTGCCGCTGCGTGAGCAGGGCGGCGTCGGTCAGCGTCGCGAGCACGCGCCGGAGCGTGGTGCGCGACACGGACAGGAGCGCGGCCAGCTCGCGCTCGCTGGGCAGCATGTCGCGGTCGCGAAATCGCCCGTCCGTCAGCTCGCGGCGGAGGGTCGCGAGGGCGGCTTCATATCGCGGACCGGTCCGCTCGCCCGCGGCGGCTGCCGGCCTCACGCGCCGCCTCCCGTCCGATCCGGTCCGAACGGGCATCCCGCCAGGATCAGGGCCCCATCCAGCGCGTCGCGGATCGGCTCGCGAAGCAGAGCGCGGATGTCGTCGGGCAGGTAGGGCCGCACCGGCGCCGCGAGGCCGCCCACCAGGGCGAGGCGTGGCGCACCGAGCCGAACCAGGGCCGCGCCGAGTTCGGCCAGGGCCGCGCCGGTCTCAAGGACCAGATTAAAGGCCATTGGATCATCTTGTTCGGCCCAGTAAAAAACCATTGGAACATACCTGGCGAAGTCGGCCGACCGCGCCGTCCGCCCCCAGCCGATCACCGCGACCGGATCGTCGCCGTGCTCGGCCATGAGCGCCCGGGTGAGGCCGGTGTGCGGCTCGAACCCGTCGTGCGCCCGCAGGGCCCGGCGCCACGCCGCCAGCCCGAGGCGCGCGCCCGACCCGTCGTCCCCCAGGATGAAGCCGCGCCCACCGACCGCGATCGCCCGACCGCCCACGCGGGCAAACCCCGCGCTGCCGGTCCCGGCCACGATCAACCCGCCGTCGTCGCCGTCGTGCGCTCCAACGCACGCGGCCTCGCCATCCGACCGGACGATCACGGAACCCACGTCGGCCAGACCGGCGGCGACCCGCGCCGCGACGGCCGCGGACGACACGCCCGCGAGCCCGAGCCCGAGGCTGACCGGCGTTCCGGAGCGACCCGCGACCTGATCTAGCGCGGCTCGGACGCAGCTGCGGATCGTCGCCAACGCCGTGTCAGCGTCGAGATAGACGTTGGCGGCGCCGCTGGCCGTCTCCGCGAGCAGCGTGCCATCGGCGTCGCGGACCCGAACCCGGCATCGCGAACCACCGCCGTCAACTCCGACGAACAGGTCTGGACCGGTTCCGTGCACCACGTGTCAGTCGCCCTCGCTCGCACGCGATCGTGAAGCACTACAATAAGGGGGTGTTTTGAAACAGGGAAAAAAATAAAACCATTGGTATTTAAAATGGTTTGGTCCAAGGTCGCAGACCTCCGCGGACAGACACGGCTTCACCGCTCGCGTGCCGGCTCGAACTGCTCGCGGTTGTGGCGGTCGCCACGGCCTCGCACGGGGCCGCATGGTCGACGCGGTCCGGACCGCTCTTGGCGGCGTGACCCCGCGTTGAGCAGAAGGTGGCCGGAACGCCTCGGCCCCACGTGCGACTGCGAAACTGGTGTGGTCCGCGCGAAGAGGCCGCGATCGGACCTCAGCGTCACCGCAATCGCGCGACGATCTGCTGCAACGCGTCTTGATGCCATAATTTGTACGCCACGGCGAGGTCGGACGCATCCGTCTCGACGTTGCCGACCCTGGTCGGGTCACCGTAGCCAGTTCTCGCCTGGTACGCCGGTTCTTCGGCTCGATGCGCCCAACGGACCGAATGCTGCTCCACGTGCTCGCATCCGCCAGACTGGCCACCATCAGTCGGGTTGGCCCACCGAATGCGGTGAGTGATCCGACGCTGAGGGTCAGCGCATTGGTTCAAGGCTGCCCGGTTGCCGGCGGATTAGAATGCGGAAAACCAGATCGAGACTCTGCTGGCCTCAGGCGGGTGGGCAAAAGCGCGTTAGCCAGGCCATTGGTCTAAAGAATCGCGCCCTGCCTTCTCCGAGGAAACCTGCGGGCGAATGCCGGTGCCAGGCCTGCGGGTCGCTGCCGAAGGTCGGTTCGGCAGCCGATGCCACGCGCGACCGCTCGGGCGATGCAAGCTGGCTTGCCCAGCAGACCGCCCGGATCAGGTCCCGACCGCGTCGCTCACGCATTTCTTGGTGAAGCTGGATTTCGCCGCACCGGCGAGCTTCTTGGTTGCTGCCGTCGCGTCGCACGACGTCGCGGCATCCTTCGCGCATTTCGTCATGAAGCTCGTCATTGCGGCCCCCGCCAGCTTCTTGCCGGTCGCCGTGGTTTTGCACGTCGCGTCGGCCCAGGCCGTGCCGGCGAGGCCGCATAGCAATGCCGCAATCAATCCAGATCGAACCATGGATGCCTCCCTGTCACCGTCGCGTTCGCGACCGGTCGAGGGTACCGGATTTCATCGTCGCGGCAAAAGAGGAGGTCGAGGATAGGCGAAGCCGTGCGGGGCCTCGCTCCAAGGCGCCCACGTTGCCGACGTTGATCATGGTTATTGGCGCGACGTTATGCGGGAGAACCAGCACGGATAAACCATGTGACACTGTTGGCGTACCAATGGTTCTAGATATGGCTTGTCTTCGGCGGCTGGTTTTCCGTGCCACCGCGTTTGTCCAATCGGGTGCGGGCGCGCGAACTCCTGGGATTGTTGCATGGTGCCGCCTGGAAGGATGACGACGCTGACCCGTCAATGGTCCGGCGACCGTTCCCAGGGCTGTCGATTCAGGTTGAATGCCACCGGTGCGAGGCCATGCCCTTCGCCCCGCGAGCAGCGGGGAGAAGGTGCCCGACAGGGCGGATGAGGGGTCGGCCCACGCACTCGTGATCCCCCCTCATCCGGCCTGTCGGCCACCTTCTCCCCCTCAAGGGGCGAAGGGCAGAACCGGCGGCCGTTAACCCGAGGTCGAACCCTGCGACCGTTCCCGGTCGCGCTACCCCTTCACCGCGCCCGCCGCGAGGCCGCGCACCAGCTGGCGCTGGATCAGCAGGAAGAACAGGCACACCGGCACCAGCGCCAGCACGCCCGCCGCCATCATCTGCCCGAAGTCGACCGAGAACTTCGACACGAAGGCGAGCAAGCCCACGGGGAAGGTGCTGGCCCGGTCCGACGAGTTCAGCATCAGCGCGAACAGGAGCTCGCTCCAGGCCGCCGTGAACACGAAGCCGAGCGTCGCCGCCACCCCGGGCAGGGTGAGGGGCAGCGCGACGCGCAGCAGCGCCCCGAGGCGGCTCGCGCCGTCCATCATGGCGGCCTCCTCCAGCTCCCTCGGCACGGCATCGAAGAAGGAGCGCATCAGCACGCTCGCGAAGGGCACGTTGAAGGCCGTGTAGACGATCACCAGCCCCGTGAGGCTGTTGGTCAGCCCCAGCGAGGACAGGAGGCGGAACACGGGGGCCACGATCATCACCAGCGGAAACATCTGCGTGAGCAGCATCAGCGCCGCGATCCACGCCTTGCCCCGGAACCGGAAGCGCGAGAACGCGTAGCCCGCGGCCCCCGCGACGGTTGTGACGGCGAGCGCGGTCACCCCCGAAACGACGGCGCTGTTGCGGAAGAACAGGGGGAAGGCCGTGTGCCCCAGCACGGCCGCGTAGTGGGCGGCGGTCGCCCGCGAGGGCCACAGCCGGACGCCCTCGCTGTAAAGCAGCGCGTCCGGCGTCACCGACACCTTCAGGAGCCAGAACAGCGGAAACAGCGCGAACAGGACGAAACAGGCCAGCAGCGCGTAGTGCGCGACCCAGGCGATGCGGCTCCTTCGGCCGAGCGGCCCGCGGCTCACGCCCGCCCCCCAAACGTTTCGCGCAGGGTCAGCAGCGCCAGCGCGTAGGCGAGCAGCAGCACGAGCAGCACGGCCGCGACCGCCGCGGCGTAGCCGAAGTCGAGCCGCCGGAAAGCCTGCGTGAACACGTAGCTCGCCAGAATCTGCGTGGAGTCGGCCGGTCCCCCGCCCGTCATCACCACGATGAGGTCGGCGGAGTTCGCGACCCACACGGTCCGCAGCAGCACCGCGACGGTGGCGGTGGGCGCGAGGAACGGAACCGTCACGGCCCGGAACCGCCTCAGCGCGCCCGCGCCGTCCATGGCGGCCGCCTCGTACAGGTCCGCGGGGATCGACTGGAGTGCCGCCAGCAGCGTGATGGCGAAGAACGGGACCCCCCACCACACGTTGGCCGTGATCGGTCCCCAGAGCGCGTGGGTCGGGCTCGACAGGATGTTGTCGGGCGACGCCATTGCGCCCGCGGCGGCGAGCCAGTGCGGCAGCGGCCCGATCACCGGGTTGAACAGCCACGCCCAGTTCAACCCCGCCAGGAAGCCCGGCACGGCCCAGGGCAGGAACACCAGCGCCTGCGCCGCGGCGCGGCCCGGGAAAGGTCGGGCGAGCAGCAGCGCCAAGACCAGCCCGAGGCCGAACTGGAACGCCACCGAGGCCGCGGTCCACGTCACGGTGTTGCGGAGCGCGTTCCAGAACGCCCCGTCGCGCAGAAGCGCGCGGAAGTGGTCGAGCCCCACGTAGCCGCCGCTGAACGGGTCCAGCAGCGTGATGTCGCGGAACGCGTAGGACAGGCCGATGGCGAGCGGAACCAGCAGCACGGCCGCGATCAGCACCACCGCGGGCATGGCGTAGAGGTAGGGTTCGAGCACCCCCAGAAGCCGACGCCGGCTGAGACCACGCGGGGGCACGGCGGAAAGACTGATCACCGTCACGCCCGCGGTGCCTCAGCGACCGGCCGCCTGCTTCCGCTTCGCCTTGCCGAGGTAATCGGCCCACTGCGCGTTGAGCTCGTCGGGCGTGATCTGGCCGAGCAGGGCCTGCTGGCCCGACTTCACCGCGAGCGAGTCCGCGAAATAGGCGTAGCCCGGCAGGTCGGTTGGCATGATCGTGGGCACCTCGTCCTTGTCGTTGAGTTCGGCGAACCAGCCCTTGAACTGGTCGCTCGCGTAGAAGGGGTCCTTGGCCGCGGCCTTGTAGATCGGCAGCGAGCCGACGCGCTTGTTCCAGACGAGGTTGCCGTCCGGCCCGTCGAGGGCCTGGATCAGCGCCCAGTCCAGGTCCTTCTCGGCGCTGTCGGCGAAGATGGACCAGCCCGCGTAGCCCAGCGTCGGGAAGGCCTTGCCGGACGGGCCCTTGGGCATGGGGGTCACCCCGAAGTCGCCGGGCTTCATGCGGCTCGCCACCGCGATCAGCGCGTCCGGGTCCTGGTCCAGCATCGCGCAGGTGCCGGAGTAGAATCCCGCCACAATCTCGTTGAAGCCCCAGTTCACGCTGTCCTTGGGCGCGAGGCCGTCCTTGTAGAGGCTGACCAGCCAGGCGGCGCCCTTGACCCAGCCGGGGTCCCCCAGCGTCGAGGTGCCGTCCGATTGGAAGAAGGTGCTGTCGCCCGCCATGGTGGCCTCGAACATCAGCCACCCGTTGAGGCCGCCCTGTCCGCCGCGCAGGCAGTAGCCGGACTTGCCCGGCAGGGCCGACACCTTCCGGGCGGCCTCGCGGAACTCGTCCATGGTTCTCGGGGGCGCGTCCACGCCGGCCTGGGCGAACAGCGCCTTGTTGTAGAACAGCGCGCGGAGGTAGAAGCCGTAGGGCAGCATGTAGGCGGTCTGGTTGACCGTGCGGGCGACCTGCAGCGTCCGCTCGTTCAGGCCGGCCGCGTCGCTCCACCTGGCCAGGTAGGGCTCAAGGCTCTCAAGCTTGCCGTTGCTCGCGTAGAGCGACAGCCAGCGGTCGGGCATCTCCACCACGTCGGGCTCGTCGCCCGCCGACACCATGGTGGCGAACTTCTCGAAGGCCGTGCCCCACGCGAGCGAGGTGATCTCCACGTGGACGCCGGGATGCGCGGCCTCGAAGGCGGCCACCAGACCTTTCAGGGTCTCGGTCCGCTCGGGGCTGGTGACCACCTCCACGAGCTTGAGCGTCGTCTCGGCGCGGGCGGCGGTGAGCGGCGGCGCCAGAACCGTGGCAGCCGCCAAGAGCAGCCGTTTGAGCATCGGGGTCGCCTCCCTCGGCGGTTGTTACGCCACGTCGCGCAGCAAAATCCGGGCCGCGTCCAGACCGGGGTCCGAGGCGGGCCCGGACACGCCCGCCTAGTGGCGCGCGGCCTCGAAGGCCTGGGCCAGGTCGGCCCACAGCGCTTCCGAGCCCTCCAGGCCGGCGTGGAGCCGGATCATGCGCTCCGGCACGCGGAAGTCGAGCGCTGAATTAGGTCCGGCAGCCTGCGCCCGGCTGACCAGGGCGGGAACCGCGAGGCTTTCGTGCCCACCCCAGCTCACCCCGAGCTTGAACAAGCGCAGCGCGTCGCAGAACGTCGCGACGTCGTACCCTGTCCCGAGCTCGAAGGAGAACAAGCCCGACGTGCCGGTGAGGCCCGGCGGCAGCGGGCCAGCCAGGGCCGGGTGGTGGACGGCCGCGACGCCGGGATGGTCGGCCAGCCGCCGCGCGAGCGCGACCGCCGCCGCCTCGTGCGCCACCATGCGCGCGGGCAGGGTCCGCAAGCCGCGCAACAGAAGCCACGCCTCGAAGGGGGCGAGCTTGGCGCCGAGATAGGGGCAGACCGTGCGCCGGATGTGCGCGATCAGCTCCGCCCGGCCCGCCGCCACGCCCGCCACGGTGTCGCTGTGGCCACCTATGTACTTCGAGGCCGAATGGAGCACGACGTCGACGCCGAGCGAGGCGGGGCGCTGGAAGACGGGCGTCGCCCAGGAATTGTCGATCAGGCTCAGGGCGCCGTGCCGCCGCGCGGCCGCGGCCAGCGCGCCCACGTCATGGGCCCGCATCGTCCAGCTCGTCGGGCTTTCCAGGTAGAGCAGGCGCGCGCCCGGCAGCGCGCCTTCGACCGCGCCGAGGTCGTCGCCGTCGACGTAGGTGGTGGACACGCCCAAGCGCTTGAGCAGGGTTTCGAACAGGCGGTAGCTGTCGGGATAGACGTGCCGGACGCAGACGATCCGGTCGCCGGGCCCGACCAGGCCCAGCACCGTCCCCGAGATGGCCGCCATGCCGCTCGGGAAGCCGATCGCGTCGTCCGCCCCCTCCAGGGCCGCCATCTTGCCCTCGAACAGCGCGACGGTCGGGTTGGTGACGCGCGAGTACACGTTGCGGGTCGCGCGCCCCGCGTAGGTGTCCAGCATCTCGGCCACGCTCGCGAAGGTGAACAGCGAGGTTTGCACGATGGGCGGGACCACGGCCGCGAAGGCGTGGGCCGCGTCATGCGCCACCGTGAGGCGGGCGTGGTCGAGCGGGTCGGTGATGGCAGTGCCCCGAGCTTGCCGTGCGGGTCCGGATATCCCAGGCCGGTTCCGACCTGTCAAACGCCGCCCGTCGCGAACCGGGCGCTCCCGCGGGAAGGGGTGTCGTGACGAGCCGCGATGTCAGGCGGCGCGCGGCGGGCGTCGTGGGCCTGGGCCGGATCGGGGGCGGTCGCCGGCCGGGCGCGCCGGCCCGAGGCGCTGACCGACGTCGTGGCGGACCCTCATCGCCGACCTCGGCAGGGCGGGGATCGAGGTCTCCGCCGCGGTCGATGCCGCCGCGACTCGCGAGGTGGCAGCGGGGCCTTCCCGTCTCGGCGCGGCGCGGCGCGGACGATCGCGCCTGCCCCGGCGCGCCCGCTTCGGGAGGCGGTGCCGAACGCGGCCGACGCGTTCCGTCCGCACCCCGTCCCCGGCCGGGCCGAGGTCGTGGCGAGGGCCGCGCCCGCCGCCGCGGCCCGGCAAACGCCGGCCGGCAGCACGGCTTCGCTTCCCAATACGGTGGCTCGTCCCCGACGCTCCGCCGCGCCGACGACCAGTTCGCCCGCCGTCACCCCGCCACGGAAGCCCCGATCACGGCGGCAGGGGGCACGGCCTTGCCCCAGCGCCCCCCCGCCGACGTGACCCCGATGGTGGTGTTGCCCTCATGAACGAGGTGGACGGACCGTTCCAGCGTACGAGGCCCTTAGCCTCGACCCACCCCGCCAAGGCGGGCAGCGCCATCGCGAACGGCAGGCCGCCGCCCGCGCCCCGGGATGGACGCGGCCCCGCGCTCACCCGCCCCGGCGCGCCAGTCCCTGTGCCCGGATTTGCGACAGCGTCAGGCCGGGCGTGATCGCCTCGGGGTCGATCTTGAGGTGGACGATGGCGGGCAGGCCGGAGGCGCGGGCGGCCTCGAACGCGGCCGGGAAGTCGCCGGTGCGCTCGACCGTCGCCCCGAACCCCCCGAAGGCGCGGGCGTAGGCCGCGAAGTCCGGGTTGCGCAGGTCGGTCGCCACGACCCGGCCCGGATACTCGCGCTCCTGGTGCATGCGGATCGTGCCGTAGCTGCCGTTGTCGGCCACCAGGGCCACGATCGGCAGCCCGTACTGCACGGCGGTGGCGAAGTCGCCGCCGTTCATCAGGAAGTCGCCGTCGCCGTTGATCGACACCACCGCGCGGCCCGGGTGGAGGCGCGCCATCGCGACCGCGGCCGGGATGCCGTAGCCCATGGAGGCGGAGGTCGGCGCGATGTGCGTCGCAAAGCTCCGGAAGCGGAAGAAGCGGTGGATCCAGGCGGCGTAGTTGCCGGCGCCGTTGCAGATGATCGCGTCGGGCGGCAGGTGGGCCCGCAGCCACACCATCACGTCTCCCAGGTTGACCCCGCCCGGCTGCGGGGTGGGGGTCTCGGACCAGGCGAGGTAGTCGGCGTGGGCCGCCCCGACGAGCCCGCCCCGGTCCGGCGCGGCGCCGGGGCGCAGGCCGTCGAGCGCGGCCGCGAAGCGGGCGGGGGTCGCGTGGATCGCGAGGTCGGGCTGAAACACCCGGCCGAACTCGGACGCCTCCGGGTAGACGTGGACCAGGGCCCGGCCGGGCGGGGCGGCGTCGAGCAGCGTGTAACCCTGGCTGGGAATCTCGCCGAAGCGGCCCCCGCACAGCACCAGCAGGTCGGCCGCCCTCACCCGGGCCACCAGCCTGGGGTTGGGCGCGAGCCCCAGGTCGCCCGCGTAGTTGGGGTGGAGGGCGTCGAACAGGGGCGCGCGGCGGTAGCTGGTCGCGACCGGCACCCCGAAGCGCTCGGCGAAGCGGGTCACGGCCGCGCACGCCTCGGGCGTCCAGCGCGTGCCGCCCAGAACCAAGAGCGGGCGCTCGGCCGCGGCGAGCAGATCCTTGAGCCGCGCCATCTCGCCCGCGCCCGGCGCGGTCTCGACCGGCGCGGCGGGGCGGGCGTCGGACACGGCCACGCGCTCGGCCAGCATGTCCTTGGGCAGGCTGACCACGACCGGGCCGGGCCGCCCGGCGAGCGCGGTCGCGAAGGCGCGGCCCACGACCTCGGGCACGCGGGCTGCGTCGTCGATCTCCACCGCGAGCTTGGTCATGGAGCCGAACACGGCCCGGTAGTCGAGTTCCTGGAACGCCTCGCGGCCCCGCACCCCCCGCTCCACCTGGCCCACGAACAGGATCATGGGCGTGGAATCCTGGTGGGCCACGTGGATGCCGGCCGAGGCGTTGGTGGCGCCGGGGCCGCGCGTCACGAAGCACACCCCCGGCCGACCCGTCGCCTTGCCCACCGCCTCGGCCATCATGGCGGCCGCGCCCTCCTGGCGGCACACGGTCACGGTGACGGCGCGGTCGCGGAAGGCGTCGAGCACGCCCAGGAAACTCTCGCCGGGCACGCAGAACACGTGGTCGACCCCGTTGAGGACGAGCTGGTCGACGAGCGCTTGGGCGGCGGTTCGCGTGGTCAGGGGGGCGTGCATGGCGGGCGGTTCCAGGGCTCGGCGGGGCGGGCCATCGGGTGCTGCGAAGCATGAAGATTCGGCGAAGACCGGGACCGGGCGCGCCGCCCCCGATGGCGGCAGCGTGAAGACTTCCTTGCCCGCCTCACGCCCCGAAGATCGTGAACTCGGTGTAGGCGAGGTCGCCCAGGCGGGGCGCGGGTCCCCTGGCGTATTTGCGCGCGCGGTTGCGCCAGAACCAGCCAGGCAGGCCGGGCAGGGGGCCGTCCGCGTCGGCGAACAGCACCGGCCTGCCGTGGCGCAGCAGGGTGCGGCCGAGCGGCCGCGCGAAGCGGACCACCTCGGCGAGCGAGCGGCAGTAGACGAGCTGCGCGCCGGGCAGCGGCAGCCGGCCCTGCCGGGCGCAGGCGGGCAGCAGCACGAAGGGGTGCAGCCCTTCGGGCGAGCGGCCCACCAGGGTCAGGCAGCCCCAGCCCGCGTGGTCGGCGAGCAGCCCCGCCTCGGGCAGGTCCATGCCGGGTTCGAAGGGCACCACGGACAGGCCCGGCTCGCCGCCCCGCGCCAGCGCCGGCACCGCCACGACCTGGCCCGCCGAGTAGCGGCGGAAGCCCTGGGCCTCGATCGTGGCCAGGGTGTTGGGCGCGGCCGACACGTTGGTGAGCGTGACGCCCGGGTGGCGGCGCGCCATCCGGCTCAGCAGCGGGGCGTGGGTGCGGAAGGCGGCCTCCACGTACCAGCTCGACAGGTTGCAGCGCACCGTGCCGTCGTCCCCGCGCGCGAACACGAGCAGGATCGCGCCCACCACCGTTCCGGCGCGGTCCAGCAGGTAGCCGAAGCGCGGCATCCCGTCGGGGACCCCGCGCCGCGCGAGCCGGGCGAGCCCCCGCGCCCACCAGTCCCGCGGCCGCGCCGGGAAGCCCCGCGCGAGCAGGTCACCGACCGCCGGCAGGTCGTCGACCGCGATCTGGCGGCAGCGGATGGGTTCGGAGGAAGACATGGTTCACCACGCGGCCGGGCCGTTCTTGTTAACGTCGGCATCGTAGTCTAACCGGATTGAACAACGAGCTACACAAGGCAGTTTCCATGTCGATACGGTTAACGATACTTGATCAGATGAGAAACGTCGCGGTCGAGCAGAAGAAGCCGCTCGCCCCCTTGAGCGACGACCTCCCCCTGCTCGAGTCGGGGCTCGACTCGCTGTGCTTCGCGATCCTGGTCGCCCGGCTCGACGACACGCTGGGCTTCGATCCCTTCACGGCCTCCGAGGACGTCTACTTCCCCGTGACGCTGGGCGACCTGATCGGCTTCTACGAGGCCGGGGCGCCGCAAACGGCCGCGGCCTGACGTGGGGGGCACGCCCACCCTGCGCGGTGCGCTCCGTTCCGCCCACCCCGGTCCGGGGGCAGCCTTGCGCGCGCGCGACGCCGCCGTTCCGCTCGCGGAGGCCCGCGGCGGAACCGCGCTGGGCGAGGGCGGGGCGGCCCTGGAGGGTCGCGCGGTGCTGCTCGCCACCGGCGGCCAGCTCGCGGCGGCGCTGGCCCTGATCGACCTCGACGGCGTCGCGGAGCGGGTGCTGATCTGCCCGCCCGACCTGCCGGCCGAGCACCGGGCTGGGCTCGCGGCCGAGGCGGGCGCCGAAGCGGTGGTGACCGACCTCGGCCCCGAAGCCTTCGCCGAGCTGTCGCTCCCCGTGGTGGCCTGCGCGCCGACCCTCCGGCCGCTGCCCGGACGCGATCCCGCGCCGCGCGCCACGGAGTGGGTGATGGCCACCTCGGGGACCTCCGGGCGGCCCAAGCTCGTCGGCCACACGCTGGCCGCGCTGACGGGCGCGATCCGGCCCGCCGAAGCTCCCTCCGGCCGACCCGTGGTCTGGGGGACGTTCTACGACATCCGCCGCTACGGGGGCTTGCAGATCTTCCTGCGCGCCGTGCTCGGGGGCGCCACGCTGGTGCTGTCGGAGCCGGGCGAGCTTGTGGCCGAGCACCTGCAGCGGCTGGCCGCCGCGGGCGTCACCCACCTGACCGGGACCCCCTCGCACTGGCGGCGCGCCTTGATGTCGGCCGAGGCCGGGGCGGTCTCGCCCGACTACGTCCGCCTGTCGGGCGAGATCGCCGACCAGGCCGTGCTGGACAGCCTCATCGCGGCCTATCCCGGGGCCAGGGTCGGCCACGCCTACGCGTCCACCGAGGCCGGGGTCGGGTTCGAGGTCGCGGACGGGCTGGAGGGTTTTCCGGCAGCCCTGCTCGACCGGCCGGGCGACCTGGCGGTCAGGGTCGAGGACGGCACCCTCCGCCTCCGCTCGCCGCGCGCCGCCACGCGCTACCTCGGGGACGGCGCCGAACGCCTGCGCGACGCCGCGGGGTTCGTGGACACGGGCGACCTCGTGGAGCGCCGGGGCGACCGGTTCCACTTCGTGGGGCGGCGCAGCGGCGTGATCAACGTGGGCGGGCTGAAGGTCCACCCCGAGGAGGTGGAGGCCGTGATCAACCGCGACCGCCGCGTCCGCATGTCGCTGGTCAAGGCCCGCCGCAGCCCCATCACGGGCGCGGTCGTGGTGGCGGAGGTGGTGCTGGCGGGCGCCGCGCGGGGCGTGCCCGAGGACGGGTTGCGCGCCGAGCTGCTGCGGCTTTGCCGCGAGGCCCTGCCCGCCCACAAGGTGCCCGCCACGCTGCGCTTCGTGCCCTCGCTTCCCGTGACCCCGGCCGGAAAACTCGCCCGCCATGCGTAACGTGCTGATCACCGGCGGCAGCCGGGGCCTGGGCCTGGGCCTGGTGACGCACCTCGCGGGGCAGGGGTACCGGGCGGTCGCGGTGGCGCGCCGGGACAGCGAGGCCCTCGCGGCGGCGCGGGAGGCGGCTCCCGGCCGCATCGCCTTCATCCCGTGCGACCTCGCCGACATCGACGCCCTGCCGGGCCTGATCGCGCGGGTGCGGGCCGAGTTCGGGCCGCTCTACGGGCTCGTCAACAACGCGGCGCTCGGCACCGAGGGCCTGCTCGGCACCATGCACAACTCGCAGATTGAGGCGGTGGTGCGCCTCAACACGCTGTCGCCGCTGGTGCTCACGAAATACGCGGTGCGGGGCATGATGGCCGAGCGCCAGGGCCGCATCGTCAACGTGTCGTCGATCATCGCTGACACGGGCTACAGCGGGCTGTCGGTCTACGCCGCCACCAAGGCCTCGCTGCTGGGCTTCACGCGCTCGCTCGCCCGCGAGGTGGGGCGGCTCGGCATCACGGTCAACGCGGTGGCGCCGGGCTTCATGGAGACGGAGATGACGGCCGCCATGGACGAGGCGCAGCGCGCCGCGGTGGTGCGGCGCTCGGCGCTGCGCCGGATGCCGGAGGTGGCGGACGTCGCCGCCGCCGTGGCCTACCTCCTCGGGGACGGCGGCCGCAACGTCACGGGCACGGTGCTGACGGTGGACGCGGGCAACACGGCCTGAGCGCGGCACGGGGCTGGAAGAGGTCGATCGGTGGTCTCGCGCCTCGAACGAATGCGCGCGAACCCGCGCGGCGACTGGACAATACAGGACGTCGAGGCCGCCTGCCGCGAGACCGGGGCGACGTGCGAGCCGCCGCACGGAGGTGGTTCGCACCATACCGTCCGGCACCCGTCGCAGCCAGTGATCTTGACGGTTCCGAGCCGACGTCCGATCAAGCCGGTCTACGTTCGCAAACTGGTCGCCTTCCTCGAAGCCGTGAGGGCTAACCGATGACAAACCTCGAATATCCCATCCTCGTCGAGCCGTTGGCCCCCGAGGAGGGCGGGGGTTTCGCGGCGATCGTTCCGGACCTGCCGGGCTGCATGTCGGACGGCAACACACCCGAAGACGCCGTCACCAACGTGCGCGACGCGATCGCGGCCTGGATCGACGCCGCGCGGGCGATGGGGCGGTCGGTGCCGACGCCGTCGCGGCACCTCATCATCCGAGACGCGGCCGCCTGAGGTCGTGCGGTTCGATTCGAGGAGAACGAGTGTGATCTTACGCCCGCTCCCGGTGCTACGGGCGAAAGCGGGTCATCCAGCGCCTCCGACGCCGGACCCATGGCCTGTCTTGTCGCGACGGCTTTGCCGCCTCGCAGCGACGGGCTTGTCCCCTCACGCGAGGACCCGGTGGGTTGAACGTAACCACCCCCATGCAAGCGCAGCTATCGCAGGATGGTGCCCGTCTGACGGAGCCCCTCACAGCCGCGCTTCGGTCATCTCCTCCGGCCTGACCCAATCGTCGAACTGCGCCCCGGTCACGAAGCCGAGCTTGAGCGCGGCCTCGCGCAGGCTCGACCCCTCGCGGTGGGCCGCCATGGCGATCTTGGCGGCCTTCTCGTAGCCGATGTGCGGGTTGAGCGCGGTCACCAGCATCAGCGAGTTGGCGAGGTTGCTCTCGATCCGGGCGCGGTTGGGCTCGATGCCGCGCGCGCAGTGCTCGTCGAAGGCGCGGGCCGCGTCGCCGAGGAGCATCACGGATTCGAGCAGGTTGTGCAGCATCACGGGCTTGAACACGTTGAGCTGGAAGTTGCCCTGGCTGCCCGCAAAGGCCACCGCGTGGTCATTGCCGAACACCTGCACGGCCACCATGGTGAGGGCCTCGCACTGGGTCGGGTTCACCTTGCCGGGCATGATGGAGGAGCCCGGCTCGTTCTCGGGGATGGCGAGCTCGCCCAGGCCCGCGCGGGGCCCGCAGGCGTGCCAGCGCACGTCGTTGGCGATCTTCATGAGCGCGCCCGCCAGCGTACGCAGGGTCGCGGAGGCCGCCACAACGGCGTCGTGGGCCGACAGCGCCGCGAACTTGTTGGGCGCCGACGTGAAGGGATGCCCCGTCTCGGCCGCGATCTTCCCCGCCGCCACCTCGCCGAACCGGGGGTGCGCGTTGAGCCCCGTTCCCACCGCGGTGCCGCCGAGCGCCAGCGCGTAAAGGCCCGGCAGGGCGCCGCGCACGCCGGCGAGCGCGTCGTCGATCTGCGCCACCCAGCCGCCCATGACCTGCCGGAGCGTCACGGGCGTGGCGTCCTGCAGGTGCGTCCGGCCCACCAGGATCACGTCACCGAACCCGTCGGCCTTGCGGGCCAGCGTGTCACGCAGACCCTCGACGGCGGGGAACAGCGTCGCCGCGATCTCGGCCACGGCTGCGAGGTGCATCACGGTGGGGAAGGTGTCGTTGGACGACTGGCCGCGGTTCACGTCGTCGTTGGGGTGGACGGGCGTCTTGGAGCCCGGCGCGCCGCCCGCCATCTGGATGGCGCGGTTGGCGATCACCTCGTTGGCGTTCATGTTGCTCTGGGTGCCCGACCCCGTCTGGAACACGACAAGCGGGAACTCGCCGTCCCAGCGCCCGTCGATCACTTCCTGGGCGGCCCGGACGATCAGGGCCGCCTTGTCGGCGCCGAGCTGCCCCAGCTCCACGTTGGCCTCCGCGGCGCATTTCTTCAGCACGCCCATGGCGCGGATCACCGGGCGGCGCCAGGTGAAGCGCTCCACCCCGATCGGGAAGAAGGTGAGCGAGCGCTGCGTTTGCGCGCCCCACAGGTGGTCGGCCGGGACCTGGACCTCGCCCAGCGAGTCCCGCTCGGTGCGGGTGGGGGGTGGGGCGTCGGCCATGGCGTGGTCCTCGGGGCAAGCGTGCGCGGCGGTCCGGGCCGGATCCTTAGACCGGATCGGCACCGCCCAAAAGCCTCCCCCCGCCTTTGACAAAGCCCGACCATCGGCTAAAGCGGACGCAACGGCGGACCTTGAGACGACATCCATGACGGTGGTGGTGAACGGACCCGCGATCCTCGGGCGGGTCGGACGGGGCATGATGGCCGCGGCCCTGATCGCCCTCGCGCCCGCGCCGGGCTTCGCCCAGACGACACCCCCGCCGCAGCCCCAGGCGCCCGCGACACCGCCGCCCGCCGCCGCGCCGAACAAGCCCGCGCCCGAGGCGCCCGGCGGCTCGGTCTCGACGGAAGACCGGCAGCCGCCCGACTCCTCCATCAGCCAGACCCTGAACCTCCCCACCCACCCGGCCGTCCAGCTCTCGGGCCAGGCCACGTGGGACGAGGGGTTCAAGGCCATCACGGACAGCTTCGCCAAGCTCAACGACGCGCTCGCCCGTGCCAAGCTGAGCGGCACGGGCCACCCGCTCGCGATCTTCACCGCGACGGACGACAGCGGCTTCAAGTTCACCGCGATGATCCCGCTCGACAAGGCGCCCGACGGCAAGCCGGACCTCGGTGCCGGGGTGACGGTGGGGGAGACGCCGGGCGGTAAGGCGATGCGCTTCCAGCACCGGGGCGCCTACGACGACATCGACTCGACCTACGAGGCGATCACCGCCTACCTCGACGAGAAGGGCCTGGAGTCGCGCAACCTGTTCGCCGAGGAATACCTCGACCAGGTCAGGACCTCGGACGACGCCGACCTCGAAGTCGACATCTACGTCTTCCTGAAGTGAGGCCGGGTGGCGTCGCGGCGCTCCTCGCGGCGGCAACGGTCGCGGCCTGCTCGTCCCCCGTCGTCGGCCCTGATCTCGGCGGCGCGGCGAGGCCGTCGGCAGCGGTCCTGGTCGACCAGGCCGAGGCGAGCGCGCTGGTGTCCAACTATCGCGGAAGCCGGGGGCAGGGCGCCGTCACCGCCGATCCGGCGCTGCAGCGCGCCGCCCAGGCGCAGGCCGACGCGATGGCGGCCGCCAACCTGCTGAGCCACACCCTCGCGGGATCCCTGGCCGCGCGGATCGCGGCGGTCGATGCGAAAGGCAAGGCGTCGGTCGAGAACGTGTCGGCCGGATACGCCGACCTGCGCGCGGCTCTCGGCGGCTGGCGCCACTCGCCGCCCCACGACGCCAACCTGCTCTACGGGCCCATGCGCCGGATCGGCGTCGCCGCCGCGACGGCGCCCGGGACGCGCTACCGGACGTTCTGGGCGCTGGTCATGACCGACTGACGCCGGTCCGGCCGCAAGGCTGGGCCGCTCAGGTCACTGCTGCGCGGGCGCGGTGTTCGACGCCGGCGGCACGGCGCGCATCATCATGGCGCCGGCGGGAGGGTTTTGGGCGGGCGCGGACGTGCTCGTGCCGACGCCCGTCTTCGACATGCCGTTGCCCACGGCGCCCGGCACGCCCGTGCCGCCACCGGGCGCGCCCGTCCCGCCCTGGTCCGCCCCGCCGCCCGACGCACCGCCGGAGGCGGGCTGCTGCTGCGCGAAGCCCGGCACACCGGCCAGGGAGCCGCCCAGCATCACCAGCGTCACCACGCAGAACACACGACCGACCGACATGGCCAAACCTCAGTGATTCGTCTTCGCCGCGTTAATTCTGCAACGGCCCGATTCGTTCGATCGTGACGGGGATAGATTTTGCCGCGGGGACCTTGCTGCGCTCGGCGTAGTGCCAGACGGGGATCAGCGGGTTGCATTCGGGGTAGTAGCCGCCGCAGCACCCCTGCGGGATGTCGTAGGCGATGACCCGCAGCCCGGACACGCGGCGGGCCACGCCGTCGTCCGAAGCCGTCGCGAGCGCCACCGTGTCGCCGTCCGCGAGCCCGAGCCGGTCGATGTCGGCGCGGTTCATGAACAC
This sequence comes from uncultured Lichenihabitans sp., assembly GCA_964243035.1. Lineage (GTDB taxonomy): Bacteria > Pseudomonadota > Alphaproteobacteria > Rhizobiales > Beijerinckiaceae > Lichenihabitans. The sequence continues at coordinate 56,479 of CAXTDZ010000002.1, read as the reverse complement.
GATCCGGCGCGTGCCCTTAACGCCGCGGAACCGGTCGTCGTAGCCGTAGACGGTCGTGTTGAACTGGTCGTTGGAGCGCAGCGTGATGAGGCGGAGCACGTCGCGGTTTCGGCTCGGCATGTCGGGGTTCTCGTCGAGCCCGCGCGGCGTGACGAAGTTGGCGCGCCCCGTGTTGGTCCGCCACACGCGCTGCCGCGCCGCGAGCGGCCGGTGGAAGCCCCCCGGCTCGAAGAGGCGGGCGTTGAAGTCCCTGAAGTAATCCGGGTAGGTCGCCTCGATCCTGTCGCGCACTAGCGCGTAGTCGTCCACCCAGGCGTCCCAACCCACCCTGGGGTTTGCGGGAAGCGTCGCCTTGGCGAGCTCGGCCACGATCCGGGGCTCGGACAGGAGCTGGTCCGAGACGGGCGGCCTCCGCCCGCGCGAGCCGTGGATGCAGGCGGTCGAGTCTTCCATCGAGACGGCCTGAAGGCCCGTGCGCTGCCGGTCCGCGTCCGTCCGCGCCAGGCAGGGCAGGACGTAGCTGACCGCGCCGCGGACCAGGTGGGCGCGGTTGAGCTTGGTGGAGATCTGCACGCTCAGCCGCAGCCCGGACCAGGCCGCCTCCATCGGGTCGGTGTCGGGCACGGCGCGGATGAAGTTGCCGCCCAGGCCCACGAAGGCACGGACCTTGCCCGCCAGGACACCCTCGCAAACCTCCACCGTGTTGAGCCCCTTGGCGGTGGGCGGCTCGAAGCCGTACAGCTCGCGCAGCTTGGCGATCGGCACCAGCTCGGGCTTCTCGGTGATGCCCACCGTGCGCTGCCCCTGCACGTTGGAGTGGCCGCGCACCGGGCAGATCCCGGCGCCCTCAACCCCGATGTTGCCGCGCAGCAGCAGCAGGTTCACCAGCATCTGGCAGTTCTCGACGCCCGTCCGGTGCTGGGTGAGCCCCATGCCGTAGCAGGCCATGACCCTGCTCGACGCCGTGTAGACCCGGGCCGCGGCCTCCAGCGCGCCGCGCGACAGGCCGGACCCGGCCTCCAGCTGCGGCCAGTCGTAGCCGCGCGCGGCCTCCGCGAAGGCCTCGAAGCCGTGCGTGTGCTCGGCGACGAACGCCGCGTCCAGCACGCGGGGGCCGCCCGCGGCCCGGGCCGCGTCGTCGGCCTCGATCACGAGCTTGCACAGGCCCATCAGGGCCGCGAGGTCGCCGCCCGCCTTGACCTGGTGGTACTGCGTGCTGATCACCGTCTGCCCGTTGCCCACCATCTCGGTCGGCGACTGCGGGTTGGTGAAGCGCTGGAGCCCGCGCTCCTTGAGCGGGTTGAAGGTGATGATCGGGACGCCGCGCCGCCGCGCGTCCTGCAGCTGGTGCAGCATCCGGGGGCTCGACGTGCCCACGTTCTGGCCGAAGAACAGGATGCAGTCGGTGGCCTCGAAATCGTCCAGCGTCACGGTGCCGACCGGGACGCCGATGCTCTCGGGCAGCGCCACCGAGGTGCTCTCGTGGCACATGTTGGAACTGTCGGGGAAGTTGTTGGTGCCCAGCATCCGCCCGAACAGCGCGTACATGTAGGAGGCTTCCAGCGAGGCGCGGCCGGAGGTGTAGAGGACGACCTCGTCCGGCGCGCACGCCTTCAGCTCGCGCCCGATCTCCGCGAAGGCGTCGGCCCAGGCGACCGGGCGGTAGCGGTCCGTGCCGGGGTCGTAGCGCAGGGGGTGGGTGAGGCGGCCCGCTTCCTCCAGCGCGTAGTCGGTCCAGCCCAGCAGCTCCGTCACCGTGTGGGCGCGGAAGAAGGCCGGGCCGGCGGTCTTGGGCGTCATCTCCCAGGCGGTGGCCTTGGCGCCGTTCTCGCAGAACTCAAACGTGTTGGGCTTCTCGGGCTTGGCCCAGGCGCAGCTCGGGCACATGAAGCCGTCGGGCTTGTTCTGCCGCAGCAGCGCCGTTCCGGTGCGCAGCAGCGAGTCCTCGCGCGGCAGGATGTCGGCCAGCGACCTCACCGAGCCCCAGCCCCCGGACGGCCCCTCGTAGGGCTTGACGGAGATAGGTTGTCCGCTGTCGGGATCCCGGGCCATGGTCGCCGTCCGCGCCGCCCTCCGGCGCGGGGAAACCGGTCGCCACCGGCCCGCGGCCGAGGGGCCGGTCGTCACGAGAACGGGGCCGCGGCCCACACGGCCGCGCGCTCCCTCACGGGGCGCAACGCGGCTTGATTCGGGAGTGTTCCGCGCGCCGCCCGCGACAGGTCGCGCGTCAGTCGCGCGCCACGGTGCACTCGATCTGCCCGTGCGGCTCGTCGGTGGGCAGCAGCACGGCATCCGTCGGCTCCAGCCCGAACGGCGCGAAGTTGATCGGCAGGTAGTGCTTGTTGGGCGCCGCGAGCCGGATGTCGGCGATCTCCGGCGCGGCGTCGAGCGCCGCGAGCCCCATCCGGTACAGGCTGTCCTGCACGCCCTCGCTGTAGGTCGACACGAACACCTCCAGCAGGCGGCGCACCACGGCGGCGTTGGCGGCCCGGAAGTCCGCGGGCGTGCCCGCCCAGCGCCAGGACGCGTCCAGGCTCGTGGCGCACAGCCGGTCTCGCGTTTCGGGCAGCGTCGTGACCTCGTCGCGCAGGAAGCCCGACCAGCCCGAGCCGGTGGATTTCAGCACGGTCAACCCCGCCACGCCGGAGGTCGTCTCGACGCCGCCTCGCGTGGCCGTGACCGCCGCGGTGGGCGCCCCGTTGCCGTCGAGCGCAAAACCGTGCGGGTGCGGGTGGCCGTCGACGGTGAGGCGGACCCAGCGCGTCTCGCGCGCCGAGACGCGCGCGGCCTCCACCTGCGGGTAGCGGTCGAGGAAGCGCCCGGCGACCGCCCGGAGGAAGGGCTCGGTCTCGGTCGCGACCTCCTCGCGCGCGACTAGGTTGACGATGGTCTTGATCGTGTCGGTCGCGACCACGGCCGCGTTGTCGCCGTGGGTGTAGGCGCGGCCGAAATCGCCGTCGAGCATGGCCTGCACGCTCAACTCGCGCACCTCGTGCCGCTCGCCGTCCCGCCTGACCCGCATCACGCGGACGCGGCCCTTGCCGTAGGTGTTGGAGACCAGGGTCATGGCTTCGCTCCGTCGACGCGCCCCAGTGGTAGCGCAAGATGCGGGGCCGGGCACCCCGCCGCGGGCCGCGCCCGGTTGACAAAACCGCGGCGCTTCAGCCCGATGGCGCGCACCCGACCGGCCGCGGAAGGGGCCGTGCCCCTGCCGTTCGGGTTTGCCGCGATGCTCCCCACCAAGCCCGACCTGCGAAACAGAGCCCTGAAGTGCCGCGACGGCGTCGACCCCGAGACCCGCGCCCGGCTCGCGTCCCGCCTGGCGGAGCTCGGGGCCCGGCTGGTGTCGGAGCTCCCGTTCGCCTGCGGGCGGCCCGTGACGGCGCTGTTCGCCCCGGTCGGCAGCGAGCCCGATCCCGGGCCCCTGGCCGCGGCCCTGCACGCGCGCGGGCTGCCGCTCGCCCTGCCGGTCGACTGGTCGCACGGGACCCCGCTGATCTACCGGCGCTGGGCGCCCGGCGAGCCCCTGGCCGCGGGTCCGCTCGGCATCGGCGAGCCCCTGCCCGACCAGCCCCCGGTCGTGCCGGACGTGCTGTTCTTCCCCGTGCTGGCCTTCGACCGGCGCGGCTACCGGGTCGGCTACGGGGCCGGCAACGTCGACAGGACGCTGCGCGCGCTCCGGGTGCTGCGGCCCCTGCGAGTGATCGGCACCGCCTACGCGGTCCAGGAGGAGGCGCGGATCCCCGACGAGCCGCACGACGAGCGGGTCGACCTGATCCTCACCGAGCGGGACCTCATCACCGCGTCCGACGCCCCGCGCTGACGAGGTCCCGGGTGCCCGCGCCGGCCTCGACCGGCCCGGGACGGCCGCCCGGGTCCGCGGCGGGCCGTTTCACCCAGGCCACGATGTGGTCGGCCGCGACCGCGATGTCGAGCGCCAGGTGGCGGCGGACCGCGCCCGCGTCGCCCGCCCTCGCGGCCTCCAGGATCGCCCGGTGCTGCGCGTTGGCCTTGCCCAGGTAGCTCGCATCCTCGGTCAGCTCGTTGAAGAAGGGCCCGACCTGGACCCACATGGCCCTGATCATGTCGACGAGGATCGGCGATCCCGACCGCTCTTACACGGCGAAGTGGAACCGCTGGTCGAGGTCCTGGTAGCGCCCGTCCGCGGCGGCCAGGGCCGCGTCCATGGCGGCCGCGAGGTCTTCGAGCCTGCTCAGGGCGGCGGCCGTGAAGCGCGGCGCCGCGAGTTCCCCCGCGAGCCCCTCCAGCTCGCGCCGGATCCGCGACAGCTCGGCGAACCGGTCGACCGAGAGCCGCGGCACCGCGATGGAGCGGTTGGGCAGCAGGTCGAGGTGCCGCTCCGCGACCAGCCGCTGCGAGGCTTCGCGGACGGGCGTCGTGGAGATCCCGTAGGCTTCCGCGAGCGAGCGGATCACCAGCGTCTGCCCGGACCGGAACGCCCCCGAGATCAGGCCCTCCTTGATCTGCTCGTAGGCCCGGTCGTTCAGCGTCCGGTACGCGATCCTCGCCATCGGGGTCTCCGCCGGCCCTCGCGCGCCCGTCCGCCCACGGGTCGCGGAGGGGCCAAACAGGGCTGGCCAACCCCGGTATATCCTATAGGCTCCGCCCGTCGCCGGTGCCGGAGCCTCGATGCCCATCCCCGCCCCGCCATGCCTGCCGCCAGGAGGCGTCCGTTGCCGGCCTTCGGCACGGCCGGTCGGCGCCTGAGGCCGCCCGCCATGCCCGTGCGCACCATCCTGATCGCCAACCGCGGGGAGATCGCGGTTCGCATCATCCGGGCGGCCCGTGTGCTGGGGTGCCGGACGGTGCAGGCCTACAGCCGGGCGGACGGCGACATGCTCGCGGTCAGGCTGGCCGACGAGGCCGTCGAGATCGGGCCGCCGCAGGCCTCGAAATCCTACCTCGACGCCCAGGCGATCCTGCGCGCCGCGCGGGAGAGGGGCGCCGACGCCGTGCATCCCGGCTACGGCTTCCTGGCGGAGAACGCGGGCTTCGCGGAGGCGGTCGAGGCCGCCGGCCTGACCTTTATCGGCCCGACGGGCGCCACGATCCGCGCGATGGGCGACAAGGCCGCGGCGCGGGCGGCGGCCCAGAGCGCGGGCGTGCCGGTGGTGCCGGGCAGCCACGGCGTGCTCTCCGACGTCGCGCGTGCCGCGGACGTCGCGCGGGAGATCGGCTTCCCCGTCCTGATCAAGGCCGCGGCGGGCGGCGGCGGCCGCGGCATCCGCGTGGCGCGCGACGGGGCGGAGTTGGCCTCCCTGCTGCCCCAGGCGGCTGCCGAGGCGCGCGCGGCCTTCGGCGAGGGCGGCCTCTACCTGGAGCGCTTCATCCCCCGCGCCCGCCACGTCGAGGTGCAGGTGCTGGGCGACGGTCACGACGTGGTCCACCTGGGCGAGCGGGACTGTTCGCTGCAGCGGCGGCGCCAGAAGGTGTGGGAGGAAGCGCCCGCCGCGATCCTGCCCGCGGAGGTGCGCGAGGCCCTGTGCGGGGCGGCCGTGCGCCTGGCTGCGGCCTGCCGCTACCGCGGCGCCGGCACGGTCGAGTTCCTGTACGACGAGAACAGCCGCGCCTTCTTCTTCATCGAGATGAACACGCGCATCCAGGTCGAGCATCCCGTCACCGAGATGGTCACGGGCGTGGACCTCGTCGGTGAGATGATCCGCATCGCGGGCGGGGAACGCCTCGCGCTCACCCAGAACGCCGTCGGGGTGCGCGGCCACGCGATCGAGGTGCGCGTCAACGCCGAGGACCCCGCGCAAGGGTTCCGGCCGTCGCCGGGGCTGGTCACCGACGTCGTCGCGCCGGGCGGCTTCGGCGTCCGCTTCGACACCTTCCTCTACCCGGGCTGCCTCGTGCCCCCCTTCTACGACAGCCTCCTGGGCAAGCTGGTCGTGTGGGACGCGACCAGGGCGGGCGCGATCGCCCGGTTGCGCGCCGCGCTGTCCGAGCTTCGCGTCGAGGGTGTCGCGACCACGGCCGGGCTGCACGCGGACCTCGCCCGCGCGCCCGACGTGCTGAACAACGCGCTGCACACCCGCTGGCTGGAGCGGTGGCTGGAGACCCGCGCGGCCGAGGCCGGGTCGCGGAGCGACGCCTGAGGCGTCGTCTCCCGTCCCGGCTCCCCGGCCCGCTCGGTCCGCCGTCCCGGCAGGGGCGGGGGTACGCTTCCTGCTGTGGGCCCGTGCCGGCCTTCCCGGCGCCGACCGGCCGCATCGGGCCGGGCGAGGCTCCGCCCGTCACCCCGGTCCTGATCCAGGTCCCGGTTTCGTCGCCACGAAAGGCGGATGGACCTCGTCCTGGCGCCGGCCAGCTGGACGCCGGTCTACACCGTCAAAGCCAAGTAGGCGTGACCCTCGCGGCGGGCAGGCGGGCGCGCGGGCCGGGGAGGCGCCGGCCGAGCCGCTGCTCCGGCTCGCGGGCCTGTTGAAGCGGTTCACCGGCGTGCGCGCGCTCGACCGGGTCGATTTCGACGTGCGCCCGGGCGAGCTCCACGTCCTGTTCGGCGAGAACGGGGCGGGCAAGTCGACGCTCATCAACGTCGTGGCGGGGACCTTCCCGCCCGACGAGGGGGAGTTCCGCGTCGGGGGCGAGGCCATCCACGCGCTGACCCCGCAGCGGGCCCGGTCGATCGGCATCTCGCCCGTGTTCCAGGAGGTCTCGCTTGTTCCGAGCCTGACGGTGGAGGAGAACCTCTTTCTGGGCCGCGAGATCGAGGCGGGCGGGGTGCTGCGCGCCCGCCGGACGCGCGAGCGGGCCGTGCTGGGCGTCCCGCGGCGCTCGCCATCGTGGTCGCGGTCGGCGCGCTGCTGCACGTCGAGCTCACGCGGACGGTGTTCGGGCGGGCGCTCTACCTCATCGGCACGAACCCGCGGGTGGCGGCCGTGTCCGGGCTGCCGGTCGGGCGCCTGCTGGTCGCGACCTACGGGCTGTGCTCGGTCCTCGCCGCCCTGGGCGCCCTGATGCTCGCCGCGCGGACCGGGTCGGGCGAGCCGAACCTGGGCGGCTCGCTTTCGCTGCAGGTCGTCGCGGCGGCCGTGGTGGGCGGCACCAGCCTCGCGGGCGGCCGGGGCGCGGTCGGCACCGCCGTGCTGGGCGCCGTTTTCGTCACGATCCTGTTGAACGGCATGAACCTGCTGCGGATCGACGGCTCCGTCCAGATGATCCTGCCCGGCGTGCTCGTCGTCGCCGGCGTCGTGCTGGACCGCGCGCGGCTGCGGCAGGCCTGAGACCCGGGGCGTTCAGGGTTCCGCGCCGTGTCCGGGCAGGTCGCGCGGCTCGCGGACCACGGCCGCGGCGGTGAGGACCGAGGCCGCCACCACGAACGCCTCCATGGCGTGGGCGAGCCCGATGCCCCGCCCGGTTGCCGGGATCAGGTAGGTCGCGACCGCCTGGGTGAGCGAGGCCACCGCGTAGGCCAGCCCCATGCCGAACGAGCGAACCGCGTCGGCGAAGCGGCGCGAAAGGAAGTGCGGCACCAGCGCGAACACGCCGCTGCTGGAGGCGCCGAGCAGGGCCGCCGTCGGCAGCGCCGAGGTCAGCTGCGCCGCGCCCGCGAAGGGTGCGACGCCCGCGACGCTGACCAGCAGGCAGACCAGGATGACGGGCCGCTCGCCCGCCCGCGCCGCGGCCCACCCCGAGGCGAGCTTACCCAGGATGGAGCCGACCGAGTAGGCCGCGGTGGCGGCGAACACGCCGTCGGGCGAGAAGCCGCGGTCCGTCTTGAGCAGCGTGGGATAGAAGTTGTACACGGCCGCGGTTTGGAACTGCAGGGCGGCCATGAACAGGCAGGCCTGCCAGGCGGCGGCGTCCATGCGGAAGCCCCGCCCCGGCGGGGCGGCCCGGGTGTCGCGTGCCCGCCCTTCCCGCGCTCGCAGCCACACCGGGCTCTCCTGGACGCCCACCCGGATGTAGAGCGCCAGCAGCGCCGGCGCGACGCCGACGAAGAACAGCGAGCGCCAGCCGAACCGCGGGAGCAGCAGCGCCTGCACCCCGGCCACCGCGAAGAAGCCCACCTCGTAGCCGGCCATCATCAGCGACGAGGCGAGCGCCCGCGCCCGCGGCGGCACGGTCTCCATCAGCAGCGCCGCCGAGGCCGTCCACTCGCCGCCGAAGCCGATGCCGAAGAAGAGCTGGACGACGAGCAGCGCCGCGTAGCTCCAGGCGAGCCCGGTCAGGCCGGAGAACCCCGCGAACCAGACGACGCCCAGCATGAAGGTCAGCTTGCGGCCGTAGCGGTCGGCGAGCCATCCCCAGCCGAGGTTGCCCCCGATGCGCCCCAGGCTCTGGGCCGTGACGACCAGCCCCATGGCGGTCAGCGACACGCCGAAGTTTCGGCCGATCTCCGGCAGGACGAGCAGCAGCGCCACCTGGTCGAAGGCGTCCAGGAACCAGCCCAGGAAGGCGGCGAGCACCACGCGCCAGTGCGGGCGCAGCAGGGTCAGCGGGGGCTCGTCGGCGGGCTCGGCTCGGTGCTGCATGCGCCCGCTCTAGCACGAGCCCCGCCGCGAGGTGCTACGGGAGGGGCGGCCCCCGCACGGGCGGAACCCGTCCCCCACGGTTGCACGAAGCTTGCTTCCGGCTTGCTCGGTCGCGTCGCGACGCCGTCTCGCTCGGCCGTGCCGCCCGAGGTTCACGGCTCCGAACCCGGGTTGATGTTTGCCGGTTCTGCCCTTCTCCCCGCTCACGCGGGGCGAAGGGCATCGCTCGGCACCGATCGTGTTAATTCGAGTTCAAAGCCCCGACCCCAGGTTCATTCGAATTGACAGCCTCTTCACCGATGTGCTGCGGTTCGCGTCTCCAGCCGGGAGCCCCGCCTTGACCCGTTCCGTCCGCCGCCTCGCCCTCTCCGCGACCCTCGTTGCCGCGGCGTCGCTGACGCTCGCCCCGGCGTTCGCCGCGACGCCCGTCGCTATCGGCATCAGCGGCTGGACGGGCTTCGCGCCGCTCACCCTCGCCAAGGTCTCCGGCATCTTCGCCAAGCACGGCCTCGACGTGACCCTGAAGAAGGTCCCGCAGGCGAGCCGCCCGCTCGCCATCGCGAGCGGCGACCTCCAGTGCGCCGCCACCACCGTGGAAACCTGGATCGTGTGGAACGCGAGCGGGGTCGCGACCAAGCAGATCCTCCAGCTCGACAAGTCCTACGGGGCGGACGGCATCGTGGCCCGCGACGGCATCAGGACCGTCGCGGACCTGAAGGGCAAGACGGTGGCGGCTTCCGCGCCCGGGACCTCGCCCTACTTCCTGCTGGCCTGGGTGCTGGACAAGGCGGGCCTCACCACCAGGGACGTCACGGTCGCCACCATCGAGCCGGACGCCGCCGCCCAGGCCTTCCTGGCCGGGCAGAATGACGCGGCCGTCACCTACGAGCCCTACCTGTCGGCGGTGCGCGACAAGCCCGAGGCCGGGCACATCCTGGCCACCACGCTCGACTACCCCATGGTGCTCGACACGCTGGGCTGCACGCCGGCCTTCCTCAACGACCACCCGGACGCCGCGCAGGCCCTGGTGGACAGCTACTTCGAGGCGCTCGACACCATCAAGGCCCAGCCCGACAGGGCGGACGAGATCATGGGCGCCGACGTCAAGCAGAGCGCCCAGGAGTTCGCTGACTCGGCCAAGTACCTGCGCTGGGCCGACCGCGCCGACAACAAGGCCTTCTTCGGGAGCGAGTTCCCGACCTTCTCGACCACGGCCGGCAAGCTGCTGACCCAGGTCGGGCTGATCCCCGACATGCCGGACGTGGCCACGCTCGCCGACACCCGTTTCGTGGGGCACTGACCGGGGCCGGCAGGCGGCCGTGCCGCGCCCGCTGGAGCCGATCGGGCGCCCGCTCCGGGTGGGCCTGGGCCTCGGCTTCTTCGTGCTGTTCGTGGCCGTGTGGGCCTGGCTGACGCTGGGCGGCCACGTGTCGCGCACCTTCCTGGCCGACCCGGGCAAGATGCTGGCCGACGGCTGGCGCCTGCTCGCGCGGCAGGGGTTCGGGGTCGACATCGGGGTCACGGTGTGGCGCGTGTTCGGCGGCTTCGCGCTGGCGAGCGCCATCGCGGTGCCGCTCGGCGTCGTGATGGGGGCCTGGAAGCCGGCCGAGGCGCTGTTCGAGCCCTTCGTGTCCTTCGCGCGCTACCTGCCGGCCTCGGCCTTCATCCCGCTGCTCATCCTGTGGGCCGGCATCGGCGAGTTGGAGAAGCTCCTGGTGATCGTGCTGGGATCGGTGTTCCAGATGGTCCTGATGATCGCGGTCTCGGTGGGCAACACGCGGCGCGACCTGGTGGAGGCCGCCTATACGCTGGGCTCGGGCCCGCGCTCCATCGTCTGGCGCGTGGTGCTGCCCGGCAGCGCGCCCGAGATCGCCGAAGCGCTCCGCCTCGTGCTCGGCTGGGCCTGGACCTACGTCATCGTGGCCGAGCTGATCGGCTCGTCGGCCGGCATCGGCACCATGATCATCAACAGCCAGTCGCGCCTCGCCACCGGCCAGATCATCTTCGGCATCCTGGTGATCGGCGTCATCGGGCTCGTGTCCGACACGCTGTTCAAGGCCCTGAACCGGACGCTGTTCGGCTGGCGCTTCGCGTGACGCGCGCCCCGGCATGAAGGTTCTGGAGGTGAGGGGCGTGGGCCGCGTGTTCCCGCCCGTGGGCCGCGGCGCGCCGGTGCGGGCGCTCCAGCCGGTGGACCTCGTGGTCGAAGCCAACGACTTCCTCACGATCCTGGGACCGTCCGGCTGCGGGAAGTCGACCCTGCTGCGCATCGTGGCCGGGCTGGACAGGCCGAGCGAGGGCGCCGTGTTCCTGGACGGCCGCCCGATCCGGGGACCCGGGCCGGATCGGGGCATGGTGTTCCAGTCCTACACGCTCTTCCCCTGGCTGACGGTCGAGCAGAACGTGGCCTTCGGCCTGCGCGAACGGGGCCTGCCCGCCCGCGAGCGGGACGCGATCACCCGCGACTACCTCGACCGCGTGGGCCTGAGCGGCTTCGCCCGGCACCTACCCCGCCACCTGTCGGGCGGCATGCAGCAGCGCGTGGCCATCGCGCGGGCGCTCGCCAACGACCCCGCGATCCTGCTACTCGACGAGCCGTTCGGCGCCCTCGACAACCAGACGCGCGCGCTGATGCAGGAGCTGCTGCTCGGCATCTGGGAGCGCGACCGCAAGACGGTGCTGTTCGTCACCCACGACATCGAGGAGGCGGTGTTCCTGGGCTCGCGCGTGGTGGTGATGTCGGCCCGGCCGGGCCGGATCAAGGCCGAGATCCCGGTCGACCTGCCGCACCCGCGCGACTACCGGCTCAAGACCGCGCCGGCTTTCGCGGCGCTGCGGGCGCAGTTGACCGAGGAGATCCGCGTCGAGGCGCTGCGGAGCGTGACGGCCGGCTGAGGCGCCCGGGGGCGCCTGCGTAAGCAGAGCCCTGAACTCGGATCGACACGACCGATGCCGGACGAGGCCCTTCGCCCCGCGAGCGGGGAGAAGGTGCCCGACAGGGCGGATGAGAGGGGCCTGCTCGTCCCCGCGGCCCCACCCTCGTCCGTCCTTCGGACACCTTCTCCCGCCCGGGGCGGGCGAAGGGCAAACCGGCACGCGCCCGAGCGATGTGACCGCTACGGCCACCCTGTGGGGAGAAGGGCAGAACAGGCACGCGTTGACCCGAGGTCGAAGCCCTGTGTGCTTAAGCCCGGCTTTAGAAAATGCGGTGCATACGAGGTGAGGTCGTCCTCAGTGCTGTTGCGTCATGCGTTTCAACCCCGCGTTCGGAGTTTTGCTGGCGGCCCTGCTGCCCGTCCTTGGCGGGTGCTCGCACGGCCCCGTGAGCGGAGGCGCCGACCTCACCGACCACGACTGCCTGGCGCGCGTCATGTACTTCGAGTCGCTGCGCTCCAGCGACGAGGGCATGCTGGCGGTCGGCACCACGGTGATGAACCGGCTGGCCGACCCGCGCTACCCCAAGACGGTGTGCGGCGTGGTGGGCCAGCCTCACCAGTACGCGCCGGGCGTGCTCAGCAACCCGGTCTCTCCCGGCAAGAGCCTGGCGCGGGCCGAGCGCATCGCGGACGACGTCCTGGCGGGCGCGCGCCACCCGCAGGTGGGCAGCGGAAAGTTCTTCCACACGGTCGGCTGGCACTACCCCTACAACGACGCGCACTACCTGGTGGTGGCGGGCGGCAACGCTTTCTACGAGAAGGTCGCGCCCCAGTTCCGCACCTTCGTGCACGACCTCCAGCCCGCGGTGCCGAACGGCTTCGCGCCCCCGCCGCCGCCCTTCGGCGACCCCGAGCCGCTGCCGCTCCGTCCGGTGCCCGTCATGGTGGCGTCGCGGACGCCGGCCGAGCCGTCCTTCGCGCCCCGTCCGCCGCGCCCGCGGACCATCGACGACCTCCTGGCCTACTCGGCGCCGCGCCCGCCGGTGGAGCGCGTGAGCGACGCGCGGCTCTCGCCCGCGCAACTCCACCCGTTCACCGACTGACGCGAACGGATCGCATCGCGCGGCCGTTCATCGAGGTCGAGACCGCCTTCCCAGCCGCCCGACTGCCGTCCCTGCGGCGGTCGCGCGACGGTGCGGAGGCGCTACCCTGCCGTCCGGGCGAGCCGGACCCCCCTCCCGCGACGCCCTTGACCGTCCGCATAACCGGTGCAACCGCTCAAGCCCGCGCCATTACGGCAGCGATGGGCGCGGGGGGTGCGGGCTACCCCGGCCGGCGATCCGCAGCGGTCTAGACCGGCGCCGTGGCCGTGTGAGGCAGCGCAACGGCTGTCGATCTCACCCTGATCCCAATCCGGTCTCCGCCGTTGCGGCGGCGGACAAAACAAAGCCCCGGGAAGCGGGAACCGCCTGCCCGAGGCCGGTCGTCATGAAACCGCGGCCGCCGCGGGCCGACTCACGTCACCAGCGCCGCCACCCGTACCCGAAGAAGGGTCGGCGGAACCCGTAGCCGTAGCCGTAGAAGGGCCTGCGGAACCCGTAGCCGTAGCCGAAGAACGGTCGGCGGAACCCGTAGCCGTAAAACCCCGGACGGAACCCGTAGCCGTACCCGAAGCCGCGGTGGTAGAACCAGACGTTGTTGAGCCCCGTCGTCGCCGTCGCGACGGTGTTCAGGTTCTGGACGGGCATGGCCTGCCCTTCGCCCGCGACCGCCACCAAACCCGCGAAGGCCAGCGCGCCAGCCGCCGCACTTTGCACAATCCGCTTCATGGGAAGCCTCATCAATCAACTCACCCCGCCCCATAACCTGCATTGGCGGGTTCGGTTCCGATGCGCTTGTCGCGTTTTGCCGGTCCGGTGCGGCGCTCCGGTCCGCCCGATCGGACCGGCGTCGACCCGCGGTGAGTTGTGCAAACCGCGATGGCGACGGTCGCGACCAGGGCTCGGCTCAGGGCCGGCGGGTGTGCTTCGCCAGGTGCTTGACGTCACCCCCGCTCGGCACCCCGATGCCGCCCACGGGCATCATGTCGATCGCGTTGCGCGCGACCGAGGCGCCCAGCGTCGACTTGGGCTGCTCCTTGGCGAACACCCCGTAGAGCAGAGCGGGTGCCACGATGCCGAGCATGGCAGCCGTCCGCGCCGCCACCCCCATATATTTCAACACACGCATGGCGAGATCCCCCTCGCCCCGATGGTAACAGGTTTGTAATAACGAAAATTTGATGGTGCGCTCCAACACCGCGAGGCCCGGCCGCGCTTCGAAGCGCGATCCGTGCCGCTTCGACCGTGCCCCGCGCTCACAACCGGGAAGCACCGTGACCGGGCAGGCGGAACGCCTCCCGCCCGGCTTCGCCGCCGTCGGTTGCAAGCCTTGTCGCGGGACGCGTGCCGCCGGCCTCCCGCCGCGGCCCGGACGCGTGCCGGACGGGTGACGCGCCGAACATGCGCCGGGACTCGCGGCTGAACTGCGACGAGCTGGCATAGCCCGTGGCGAAGGCCGCGGTCGTGACGTTGGTCGCCCCTGAGGCGAGCAGCCGCCGGGCCTCGACGAGGCGGATGTGCCGCTGGTAGGCGAGCGGGCTGTACGACGTCACGGCCTTGAAGTGGCGGTGGAACGACGTGACGCTCATGCCCACGGACCCGGCGAGCGACCCGACGCGCAGGGGCGCGAAGGGATTGGCGCAGATCCGCTCCACGGCCGTCCTGACCTGGTGGAAGCGCGTCCCGTTCTGGACCGCCTGGCGGAGCGTGTCGCCCATGGGACCCTGCAGCAGGCGGTAGCAGAACTCGCGCTCGACCTGGGCCGCGAGCACCGGGACGTCGGCGGGCGCGTCGAGCAGCCCCAGCAGGCGGCCGAGGGGCTCGGCGACCGCCGCGCTCAGCGGCGCCTCCGCGATGGCCGGAGCGCGTCGCGCGACGGCGTCCGGCATGTCGAGGACCAGGCTCGCCACGAGCCTCGCGTCGAGCGTCAGCTCCACGCCGAGGTAGGGCGTGTCGGCCGACGCCTCGGTCACCTGACTGCTGAAGGGGAGGTTGACCGCCGACACCGCGCAGCTGCCGGCCGCGAAGGCGCGTTCCCGGCCGCCGACCGCGAGCCGCTTGGCGCCCTGCAGCAGGACGTAGAACTTGGGCTCGAACATCGCGGGCATCCGCCCGGTCGTCCCGGAGCTGTGCCAGATCGTCAGGCGCGGGACCGCCGTCACGGTCGGCGACCCGCGCGCGTGGCGGCCCGCCATCGCCGCCAGCTCCGCGATCCTCGGCCCCGCCGCCATGACACTTCGAGCCCCGTCCCTGTCCGCTTGGATCGCATTTGGCAGGATCAGGCAAGTGTCTGGCAGGATCGGGGATGCTCGCGCGGGCGGTTCTGGACGAGAGCTGCGGCCCGGAGGTTTCCCATGCCGACCAGCTCGATCGCCCTCATCACCGGTGCCAACAAGGGCATCGGCTTCGCCATCGCCCGCCGGCTCGGCGGCCGAGGCTTTTCCGTTTGGCTCGGATGTCGCGACCCCGGGCGCGGCGAGGCGGCCGCGGCGAACCTGCGGGACGCCGGGGTCGACGCCCGCGCGCTCGGTCTCGACGTCGCGGACCGCGACAGCGTCCGGCGGGCGGCGGCCGTGCTCGGCGAAGCGGTCGCGGCGCTCGACGCGCTCGTCAACAACGCTGGCATCAGCATCGGCGTCCCGCCGCGGGCGAGCGAGGAGGCCGTCGAGGACGTCCGCGCGATGTTGGAGGTGAACACGCTCGGCCCGCTCAGGGTCACGCAGGCCTTCCTGCCCCTGCTGCGCAAGTCCGCCGCGCCGCGGGTCGTGATGATGAGCAGCGGCCTGGGCTCGCTGGCGGACACGGCCGACGTGGCGAGCCTGGTCTGGGGCGTGGGGGCCGCGGGCTACAGCGCGTCGAAGGCCGCGCTGAACATGCTCACCGTCAAGCTCGCCAAAGAGCTGATGGCCGAAGGCATCAAGGTCAACGCCGCCGACCCGGGCTACACCGCCACCGACCTGAACGGCCACACCGGCCCGCGCACCGTGGAGGAGGCCGCCGCCGTCGCGGTCGAACTCGCGACGCTGGGCCGGCTGGGTCCGACGGGCGGCTTCTTCCACGACGGCCACGCCGGCCACCCCGCCAGATACCGGTGGTGAGGGCGAAACGCCCGAGGACTCCGCGACGCTGACCCGGTCGGGCTTCCAGCCCCGGCGGGCCGCCCCGGGGGCACGCGCGCCATCGGGCGCCGGCGTGCTAACCCTCGCTCCTGCCCGGCGGTCCGCCGGGAGCGGACCGCAGCCGGCGAGGGCCCGACGCGATGGTGGACGTGCACACCGAGGTGCAGAACTTCCTGTTCGTGCTCTCCGCCCTGTTCTCCATCGTCAACCCGCCGGCCTCGGCGCTGATCTTCGCCCAGGTCACGGCCGACCGGTCGCACGCCGAACGCCTCGACCTCGCGCGGCGCATCGGCGCCTATTCCGCGGCCGTGATGCTCGGCTCGCTCTGGGGCGGCACCCACGTGCTCAACGTCTTCGGGGTGACGCTGCCGGCGCTGCGCATCGCGGGCGGCCTCGTGGTCGCGTCCCGGGCGTGGGTCATGCTGTCGGCCGAGGAGGCCAACCGGGCGCGCAAGCGCGGCCAGGCCTCCCGGGCCTCGGGCGAGGCGGACGTGGCCTTCTTTCCCCTGACGATGCCGTTCACCACCGGCCCGGGCACCATCTCGGTCGCCATCGCGCTCGGCTCCAGCCTGCCGGTCGGGACCTCGCGCATGCTGCCCTTCGTTCTGGGCTCGTCCCTGGCGGTCGTGTCGGTCGCGGCCATGGTGTGGGCCTGCTACGCCTTCGCGGACCGGGTCACGAGCCGGCTGAGCGACACCGGCGCCCAGGTCGTGACGCGTCTCTCGGCTTTCCTTCTCCTGTGCATCGGCGTGCAGATCATGCTCGGCGGCGTGTCGGACGCGATCCACGCGCTTCCCACAGCCCCGTCTGCCGGCTGATCGCGACGCCGCCGCCGCGCCGTGCTAGGGCGTGGCCGCCCGCATCCGGTTGGAGCCGCGAGAGTGACGACAGCCGATTGCGCGTTCAAGGTCGGCGACACGTTCGAGGCGCGTCTTCATTTCACCGCCGACTCGGTCCGCCGCTTCGCCGCGATGACGGGCGACACCAACCCGCTCCACCACGACGAGGCCTACGCCCGGGCGAGCCGCTTCGGCGGGTTGATCGCCTGCGCGGGCGACTACACGGCGCAGATGATGGGCGCCCTCGCCAAGGCCCTCACGGCGCGCGGCGGGGCGCTCGGGCTGGAGTTCCAGTTCAAGTTTCTCAGGGCCGTCCACGCGGGCGAAACGCTCGACCTCCGCTGGGTCGTCGCCGCCGTCACGCCCAAGCCCGGCCTGGGCGGCCACATCGTGCAGGTGGAGGGCACCCTCGCGCGGCCCGACGGCACCGTTTCCGTCGCGGCCACGTCCAAGGCCGTCGTCACGCCCGGGCGGCCGTGACGGCCGATGTCGACCGGGCGGTGGACCGAAACGGCTTGGAGGTCGGCGTGGCCCGGCGCCACGCCCTTGGATCGGGCCCACATAGTCGAAGCCGGGCGCGGTCGGGCGAGGTCGTCCGATTGGCCGGGTGCGGAGCGGGCAGGCCAGACGGCCCCGCGCGCGAGCGGCCTCCACCGCCTCGCCGGCAGGGGGCGGCCCGCGCCCGCCGCGCCGCTGTCGCCAGCCGTTCGGCGCCCTCGATGCGCCACGGCCCCCGCGGCTCACCCCCGTCAGCCGTCGGCGCGTTCGAGGATGGACACGTAGTTGGCGACCGCCGAGCCGCCCATGTTGTACACGGCGCCGAGGTCGGCGCGCGGCAGTTGCAGGGCGCCCGCGGTGCCGGCGAGCTGCATGGCGGCCATGACGTGCATGGAGACGCCCGTGGCGCCGACCGGGTGGCCCTTGGCCTTGAGCCCGCCCGAGCGGTTGACGGGCAGCCGCCCGTCGGCGGCCGTCCAGCCGTCGAGCACGGCCGTGGCGCCCTTCCCCCGCGGAACGAGGCCCATGGCCTCGTATTCGATCAGCTCGGCGATGGTGAAGCAGTCGTGGGTCTCCACGAACGACAGGTCGGCGAGGCTCACCCCCGCCTGCCCGAGCGCCGCGGCCCAGGCCCGTTCGCCGCCCTCGAAGCGCGTGGGGTCGCGCGACGCCATCGGCAGGAGGTCGTTGACGTGGGCGGTGGCGCGGAAGCGGATCGCCTTGGGCAGGCCCGCCGCGGTCTCCCCGTCGGCCAGCACCAGGGCCGCGGCCCCGTCGGACACGGGCGAGCAATCCGTGCGCCGCAGGGGGCCGGACACGAGCGGGTTCCTGTCGCTGACCGCGCGGCAGAACGCGAACCCCAAGTCCTTGCGCAGGTGGGCGAAGGGGTTGTCGACGCCGTTGCGGTGGTTCTTGGCCGCGATGGCGGCCAGGGCGTCGGACTGGTCGCCGTAGCGCTGGAAGTAGCTGTCCGCGATGCGCCCGAAGATCCCCGCGAAGCCCGCCGGCAGCCCGTCCTCGTCGCGCCGGTAGCTCGCGCCGAGCAGGTGGTCGCCCGCCTCGGCCGTGGTGGCGCCCGTCATCTTCTCGGCGCCCGCCACGAGCGCGACCCGGCCGCGGCCCGAGCGGATGAAGTCGAGCGCCGCGAAGATCGCGGCCGAGCCCGACGCGCAGGCGTTCTCGCAGCGCATCGCGGGCTTGAAGCGCAGCGCGGGCAGGCTCTGGGCCGGCAGCGAGGACGGGAAGTCCTGGCGCTGGAACCCGCTGTTGAACTGGCCCACGAACACGCCGTCGATCCGCTCGGGCTCGATGCCGGCGTCGGCCACGGCCGGGGCCGCAACCAGCCCGATCAGCGCCTCGACGTCGGGCGCCTCCAGCTTGCCGAAGGGCGAGTGGGCCCAGCCCACGATGCAAACGTCAGCGGTCATGACGGGACCCCACGGAAGCAAGACATCACTCGGCCGCGGTGGCCGCCACGGTCGCGGGCGACCTGAAGCGGGACGCCAGGAGCGCCAGCGCCCCGAAGGCGAGCGTGATCACGCCCTCGAACGCCCAGGCGGCCTCGAAGCCCCAGTCGCTCGCGATCCGGCTGTAAAGGGGCGGCACCACGGCGCCGCCCACCGCCGTGATGGTCAGCATCAGCCTCGCCGCGGTGGGCACGTCGGACACGCGGAACGCGTCGCCCCGCCGGCCGGGGATCGTGACCCAGCCCACGAAGCCCGCGATGCCCGCCCCGCCGATCGCGGCCGCCGCGACCTGGAGACCGAGCAGGTCGAGGTGGGGCACCAGCATCAGCCCGACGCCCATCACGGCGACCGACAGCAGGAAGGTCGGCAGGATGCCCAGCACCCGGTCGGACAGCCAGCCGCCGATGAACGATCCCGGGACGCCGCTGACGAGCAGGATGACGCTGATCAGCTCCGCCGAGGCCGGCGTCAGGTTGAGGCTGCCCTGCGCGTAGTGCGGCAGGAGCTGGGCGGCGCTGAAGTAGCTCCCGTAGCCGCCCAGGAAGGCCAGCCCCATGACCCACAGCGTCGGGCTGCCGAACACGCGCCGCAGCGAGGCTGCGCCCAGGTGCTCGCCGCCCAGCACGTCGCCCTCCGCCTCGGGCGGCGTGGGGAAGAGCGCCGCCACCAGGACCAGCGTCGCGAGGCCCACCGCGGCGCCCACCAGCAGGGCGGAGCGCCAGCCGAGCGCGCCCACGATGGCCCCCCAACCGAACAGGCCGAGCGCGGCGCCCACCGTGAAGGCCACGCCCGTGATCAGCCCGTTGGCGGTGGCGAGCTCGCGGTTGCGGAACCAGGCGGTGGTGAGCCCGATCGCGCTGCCCAGGTAGACCGAGCCGCCCACCCCGCACAGGAAGCGCGCCGCCAGCATGACGCCGTAGGAGGGTGCCCAGGCCGTCAGGCCCGCCCCGAGCGTTTCCAGCGCGATGCCGGCCAGCATGGCGGTGCGCATCCCGTAGCGCTCCGCGACCCAGCCGCCCGGCACGTGGGCCAGGCCGTAGCCCGCGATGAACAACCCCACGATGCCGCCCACCGCCGTGAACGAGAGGCCGAGGTCGCCCACGATGCCCCCGAAGGCCGGGATGATGCAGAACCAGTTCAGCGTGAACTGGATGAACGACGCGAAGATGATGGCGAGGGCGACCCAGCGGTTCACGGCTTCCTCCCGAGGTAATTTTCGTTCTTGTTTGTCACGCGCGCCGGCTTGCACCGGGCTGCGGTGAGCGAACCCCCTTCCTGCACCCGTCATCGCGAGCGAAGCCCGGCGATCCAGGGGGCCCAGGCTCACGGGGTCGGAGCTTGAGCCCGCACGGACCGGCTGGATCGCCGCGCTTGGCCCGCGATGACGATCCGGACGCGACACGTCATCTGTCCTAGTCGGCGCGCAGCGGGCCCCCGTGGCAGGCGCAGGTCTTGAGCTTGCAGCGCATCTTCGACATCTGCTCGAACAGCGGCACGGGCTCGAAGTGCATCGCCTTGCCCTCAAAACCCGCGTAGAGGGTCGCGACCGTGACCACGATCCGCTCCGCGTCGTCCCAGTCCGCGTAGGAGCCGAGCGGGATGTCGAAGGCGGCTTCCGTCGCGCTCATGCCGGCCTCGAAACGCTTGAAGGCCTCGTCGTGGACGAACCGGAGGTAGTCGCGCATCGCGCGCACGGCCGCCTTGTCCGTCACGTTGCCGTGGCCGGGCACCACCACGTCGACGTCGAGGCCCAGGATGCGGTCGCAGGCCGCGATCCAGTTCTTGACCGGGCCCGCCCAGGCGATGGGCGTGCCGCCGTTGAACAGGATGTCGCCGGTGAAGATCACGCGGTCCTTGGGCAGGAAGACCAGCGTATCGCCCTTGGTGTGGGCAGGCCCCACCTCGATCAGCTTGACGGGCGTGTCGCCCACCGTGACGTCCAGCTCGCCGTCGAAGGTGCGGTTCGGCTTGGTCAGCGTGATGTTGCTGAAGTCGAAGGGCTTGAACAGCTCGATGATGAAGGCGCCGCCCTCGCCCAGGTTGCGGGCCGCCAGCATCAGGTGGTGGAAGGCGGAGGGCGGCAACTCGCCGAGTTCCTCGGCCGTCGCCGTGGTGGCGATGATCTCGGCCTCCTTGACCAGCTCGTTGCCGTAGCAGTGGTCGCCGTTGGCGTGGGTGTTGACCAGCGTGTTGATGTGGGCCGCCGCGGGAACCGAGCGGCGCATGTCGTCCAGCATCTCGCGGGTGAGCTTGAGGTCGAAGAGCGTGTCGACCAGCAGCGTCCGGTCGCCATCGGCGATCAGCCCGGCGTTGCTCCAGCCCCAGGACCCGTCCGGCTGGAGGTAGGCCCAGACCCCCTTGCCCACCTCGTGCAGGCCCTTGGTGAACTCCCAGCGCGCCATCCGCGCGTCCTCCCTTGGTTCGCGTGCCGCGCTCTCTGGGGCGGGGGTCCCGGGCGGTCTGCCGCCCCCTGGCCCGGGTTCCCGAACCATGCTCCAGCCGCGGTCGCACCGACGATACGGCAAACCTCACCACAGATGCGGGCCGTTGACAACGATTTTATCAGTCGACTAATAAATCGGGTCATGAGCATGACGGCGCCGCGGAAAGCTGAAGCGAAGCGCCCGGGGACGCGCGAGCGCATCCTGGTCACGGCCGAGCGCCTGTTCGCGGAGTTCGGCTACGACGGCGCCTCGCTCCGGCAGATCGGCACCGAGTCCGGGGCGCAGATCGCGCTGATCACCTATTACTTCGGCAGCAAGGACGGGCTCTACCGGGCGGTCTTCGAGCACCGCATCGCGCCGCTCAGCGCGGTGCGCCGCCGCGCCCTGCACGACGCGGTGGCGGCGCCGGGCGGGCCCACGGTGGGCGCCATCCTGGACGCGCTGGCCCGGCCCTGGATCGAGATGAACGGCACCGCCGAGGGCGTCCACTACACGCGGCTGATCGCCCGCGAGGCCTTCGACCCGCACGAGGCCGACCGCGGCATCCTGCGCGACCTGCTCGACCCGATCGCGCTGGAGTTCCTGGCCGCCCTGGAAGGGGCGCTGCCCGACAGGCCCCGCGCCGACGTCCACTGGGCCTACCACTTCTTCGTCACGTCCCTGCTCATGGCGCTGGCCAGCCCGCAGCGCGTGGCGAGGCTCTCGGGGGACCTGGTCGCGAGCCCGTCGGGCGACGAGACGGTGGAGCGGCTGGTGAGCTTCGTGGTCCGGTCGCTCTCCGACGGGGGCGCTTCGTCCGGAACCTGATCCGGTTCGGCCAAGGGAGAACACGCATGAGGCTCGTCACCTTCGAGGCCCGCGACGGGGCCGAACGCGCCGGCGCGCTGGTCGACGGCGACCGGACGGTCGTCGACCTCCAGGCCACGCACCACAAGCGGTACGGCAAACCCGCGCCCGACCTCACAAGCGTGCTCGCCATGGCGGAGGCGGGCCAGGCCTCGCTCGACCTCGCGGCCGGCCTGATCGCCGCCGACGCCATCAAGGTCCCGCGCGCCGAGGCCAAGCTCCACGCCCCGATCCCGCGACCGCCGCAGATGCGCGACTTCCTGTGCTTCGAGAAGCACCTCGTCCAGGCCTTCGGGGCCGCCCGCACCGTCCGCGCCCAGCAATTCCCCGATCCCGAGGCCGCGATGGCCGACATGGAGCGGCGGGGCGAGCTCGCGATCCCGCGCGCCTGGTACGAGCGGCCGATCTTCTACCACCCCAACCGGCTGACCGTGGTGGGCCCCGACGCCGACGTGGTCTGGCCCGCCTACTCGTCGATCATGGATTTCGAGCTGGAGTTCGGGATCTACATCGGCAAGCCCGGCCGGGACATCGGCGTGGACGAAGCGGCGGCGCACGTCTTCGGCTACACGGTCTTCAACGACTTCTCGGCGCGCGACGAGCAGACCAGGGAGATGCCCGGCCAGCTCGGGCCGGGCAAGGGCAAGGATTTTGACGGCTCCAACGCGATGGGCCCCTGCCTGGTCACGGCCGACGAGATCCCCGACCCCTACGCGCTCGCCATGACGGTGCGCGTCAACGGCGAGGAATGGGGGCGCGGCAACTCGGGCGAGATGCGCTGGCGCTTCGCGGACTGCATCGCCCACGTGTCCCGCTCCGAGACCCTGCACCCGGGCGAGTTCTTCGGCTCCGGCACCGTGGGCAACGGGTGCGGGCTGGAGCACATGCGCTTCCTCCGGTCGGGCGACGTGGTCGAGCTGGAGGTCGAGCGGATCGGCGTGCTGCGCAATCGCGTGCTGCGGCCGTCGGCGGCTTGAGCGCCTCGCCGGACCGGCGTCGCCTCGGGCCGCCGACCAAGCCCGCCGCTCAGGCCCGCAGGGCGGTGCGGAGCCGGCCGAACGCGATCCGGGCCGTCACGCCCACCGGCCAGAAGCGATGGAACGGGACCGGGCGGACGGGCCGCACGGGCATGTCCAGCTCCCCGGGCGGGTGGCCGCCGATCCAGCGGGCGATCTCGCCGCCCATGACGGTCGCCATCGCGACCCCGCGGCCGTTGTAGCCCATGCAGGCGATCACGTTGCGGGCCGGCGCTGTGAGATGGGGGTAGTGGCTCTGGGTCACGGCGAGCTGCCCGTTCCAGCCGTGCGACCACCGCGCGTCGCCCAGAGCGGGGAAGAGCCGCCTCGCGTAGGCCTGGAGGCCGCCGAAGCCGTCTGTACCCTCGGTCGGCCGCTGCCGGCTGCGGCCGCCCATCAGCAGGCGGCCCGCGGCGTCCAACCGGAAGTAAACGGTGATCTCCTCGTGCTCGTAGAGCACCGGGCCCCCCGGCAGGATGCTCCGGACGACGGCGGCGGGCAGGGGCTCGGTCGCCACGATGCCGCTGTAGAGCGGCACCACGGTCTGCCGCAGGCCTGGCCACAGGTCGTCGGTGTAGCCGTTGGTCGCCAGCACGAGCCAGTCGGCGACCACGGTGCCGCCCGGCGTGACCACGGCCCAGCCATCCCCGCGCGGCTCGACGCGGTCGGCCCGCGTGCCGCCGTGCACCGCGGCGCCCGCCCGCACCGCGGCCTCGGCGAGACCGCGCGCGTAGCCGAGCGGGTTCACGGCGCCGCCGCGGCGGTCCAGGGCCGCGCAGCGGTAGCGGTCGGTGCCGGTCGCCCGGAGGAGGGCCTCGCCTTCGAGCAGCTCGACGGGGGCGCCGCGCGCCTGCCACGCCGCCGTCGCGCGCCGGAGGAAGCGCGCGGACTTGTCCGTGAAGGCGGCCCGGATCGTGCCGCCCTGGACGGCGTCGCAGCGGATCTGGTGCTCGCGGATGAGGTCGAAGACGCGGGTGGGGGCGTTGCCGGACAGGGCCACCATCCGTCGGCCGAGCGCCGCCCCGAAGGTCCGCTCGATGTCCTCCGGCTCGTGCTTCAGGCCCGGGTTGACCTGGCCGCCGTTGCGCCCCGAGGCGCCCCAGCCCGGCTCGTTGGCTTCGAGCACGGTCACGTCGACACCGGCTCGCGCGAGGTGGAGCGCCGTCGACAATCCGGTGAAGCCGCCGCCGATCACGGCCACGCGGGTGCGCGCGTCGCGGCGGAGCGGCGGCGCGGCCGCGGCGGGGCGCGCGGTGTCGGCGTAGAGGCTGCGCGGCAGGCGGGCGGGCGCTCGCATCAGCCGGCCCGGCGCAGCGGGGAAGGAGTGTCGATCACGTCGGCGTCGGCTTGCATGATCCCCCTCCTTGCTGACGGTCAAGCCGCTGCAGGCGAGACCATGACCCGATTCGGGCCGGGCGGCGAGCGTCGCGCCGAGGCGCAGGCTGTTCAATGCCGCACCACGAGTTCCAGGCGTTCGGCGTGGAAGCGGGTGCGCGCGGTCTGGACCGGGCGGCCCGTCATGTCGACGTCGACCGCGCGGGCGACGAGCACGATCGCATCCGGCGCCGCGCCGAGGTGGGCCGCGTCGGCGCGGGACGCCCGTTCGGCCGTGAGCCGCGTTTCGCGGCGGCGGTAGTCCGCGACGCTGGCGCGGCGCAAGGCCTCCGTGATCGAGCCGGTGTCCGCGACGTCCTCCGCCACGCGCGGGAAGCGCGCGGCCGGGAACCAGTGCGTCGCGACCGAGACCGGCAGCCCGTCGGCCTCGTGGAGCGTTTCGAGCCGCAGCAGGGCCTCGCCGGGCGCCATGTCGAGCAGGTCGGCGAGCCGCGCGTCCGCCGCCTCCGCGGCCGAGGCGAGCAGCCGGCCGAGGGGGCGACGCATTTGGCTCAGGACGTTGTCGCCGAACCGCGTGCGCGGGCCCACCTCGTAGGCGAGGCGCGGGGGCGCGCCGCTGACGAAGGTGCCGCGCCCGCGCTCGGCCCTCAGGAGGCCGTCCGCGGCCAGCGCCGCGATGGCGCGGCGCACCGTGTGGCGGTTCACCCCGAAGCGCGCCGCCAGCTCCGCTTCGGCCGGGAGGCGGCCCGCCAGCGACCCGTCGCCGATCGCGGCCCGGATGCCGTCCGCCACTCGCCGCCAGCGCGTCACCCCGTCGGCCGCTCCCTCCATGCCGAAAAATCCCAAATGACCGCCCGCGTCATCATTCGGTCACGACGCCGCGTGTAGAACAGCACAGGAAACATCTAGTTGTCTACACAATTAGACAAGAGGCGCGGATGACCGACACCGGGGCGGACGGGCAGAACAGGCGGCGCGCCATGGGGGCTCTCGCCTCCATGCCGGCGGCGCTGCTCGGCGAGCGCTACGCGGCGCTGGCGGGCGACCTGCCCTCCGCCCGGCCGGTGCGCGGCCCGGAGGTGGGCCTCGTCATGCTGCGCGGCCGCGCGGGCGGCGGCGGGGCCGCCTTCAACCTGGGCGAGGCCAGCGTCGTGCGGGCCACGGTCAGGCTCGCCACGGGCGAGGTCGGCCACGCCGTGGTGCTGGGCCGCGACGCCGAGCGCGCGCGCCGGGCGGCCCACCTCGACGCCGCCTGGCAGCGGCCCGAGTGGCGCGAGCGCATCGAGCGGGACGTGGTGGCGCCGGGCCTCGCGGCCGAAGCCGCGGCCGCGCAACGCGGCGCCGAGGAGACCGAGGCCACGCGCGTGGACTTCTTCACCCTGGTGCGGGGGGAGGATTGATGGCCGCCCCGCACGCCGCCGCCGTCGAGGGCGGCCTCGCCGACCCGGTGTTCGACGGCCAGGCGATCTTCCGCGCCGTGCTGGACGCCTTCGCCGAGCCCGGCACGGTGGCCGACCTCGGCCGGCGCGTGAGCGCGCCCGCGCCGCTCCGGCCCGCCGCCGCCGCGATGCTGGCGGCGCTCGCCGACGGTGACACGCCGGTGTGGATGGCGGACCCGCACGGGGCGGGGGACCTGGCCGCGCGCTGGCTGCGCTTCCAGACCGGCGCGCCGGTCACCGCCGAGCCCTCCCGGGCCGCCTTCGCGCTCCTGCCCGAGGGCGACGACCCCGCCGGCTGGGTCCGCTTCCCGCGCGGGGCGCCGGACTATCCCGACCGCGCCGCGACCCTGATCCTGCCCGTGGCGGCCTTCGCGGGCGGCGCCCCGCTGGTCCTGACCGGCCCCGGCATCGCGGCGGAGCGCGGCCTCGCGCCCGCCGGCCTCCCGCATAACTTTGCGGCCGCGATGGCCGCGAACCGGGCCGGCTTCCCGCTCGGCTTCGACCTCGTGCTGGTCTGCGGCACCGCGATGGTCGCGCTGCCGCGCTCGACGCGCGTCCGGGAGGGCTGACCCCATGTACGTCGCGGTCAAGGGGGGCGAGGCCGCCATCGGCAACGCGCACCGGCTGCTGGCCGACCGGCGCCGGGGCGACCGCGACGTGCCCGCGCTGACGCTGGCCCAGGTGGCCGAACAGCTCTCCCTCGCGGTGGACCGGGTGATGGCGGAGGGGTCGCTCTACGATCCCGAGCTGGCGGCGCTCGCGGTGCGCCAGGCGCGCGGCGACCTGATCGAGGCGGTCTTCCTCCTGCGCGCCTACCGCACCACGCTGCCGCGCTTCGGCTCCTCCGTTCCCGTCGACACCGCGCGGATGCGCAT
This sequence comes from uncultured Lichenihabitans sp., assembly GCA_964243035.1. Classification (GTDB taxonomy): domain Bacteria; phylum Pseudomonadota; class Alphaproteobacteria; order Rhizobiales; family Beijerinckiaceae; genus Lichenihabitans. Next base: position 30,128 of record CAXTDZ010000002.1, on the reverse strand, counting down.
CGAGCGGCGCGTGTCGGCCACCTACAAGGACCTGCCGGGCGGCCAGGTGCTCGGCCCGACCTTCGACTACACCCACCGCCTGCTGGACCCCGACCTCGCCCGCGACGCCCCCGTCCCCGCGCCCGAGCGGCGCCCGGCGGAGGCGGCTTCGGACTGCCCGCGCGCGATCGACATCCTGAACCGCGAGGGGCTGATCGAGGGCGACGGTGATCCCGGCGGCGAGCCCGCCGACCTCACGCGCGACCCCGTCGCCTTTCCCGCCGGGCGCGACCTCCGCCTCCAGGCGCTGGCGCGGGCCGACGAGGGGTTCCTGCTCGCGCTCGGCTACTCGACGCAGCGCGGCTACGGCCGCGTCCACCCCTTCGTGGGCGAGGTGCGGATCGGCATGGTGGACGTCGAGGTCGAGATCCCGGACCTCGGCTTCGCGGTGCGGGTCGGCGCCGTGCGCCTCACCGAGTGCCAGATGGTGGCGCAGTTCGCCGGCGGCGCGGACGAGCCCGCGCGCTTCACGCGCGGCTACGGGCTGGTGTTCGGCCAGTCCGAGCGCAAGGCCATGGCGATGAGCCTGGTCGACCGGGCGCTGCGGGCCGACGAGTTCGGCGAGGAGCGCCGCTCGCCCGCCCAGGACGAGGAGTTCGTGCTGGCCCACGGCGACAACGTGCAGGCGACGGGCTTCGTCGAGCACCTGAAGCTGCCCCACTACGTCGACTTCCAGGCCGAGCTCGACCTCGTGCGGCGGCTCCGCGCCGAGCACGCCGCGCGCGCGGCCGACGCGTCGGAGCAAACCCCGTGACGGAGCCCGCCTACAACTTCGCCTACCTCGACGAGGGCACCAAGCGGATGATCCGCCGCGCCATCCTGAAGGCCGTCGCGGTGCCGGGCTACCAGGTGCCGTTCGCGTCGCGCGAGATGCCCATGCCCTACGGCTGGGGCACCGGCGGCGTGCAGGTGACGGCCGCGATCCTCGGCCCCGCCGACGTCCTGAAGGTCATCGACCAGGGGGCAGACGACACCACCAACGCGGTGTCGATCCGCGCCTTCTTCGCCAGGACGGCCGGGGTCGCGACCACGACCCGCACCGCCGAGGCGACGATCGTCCAGACCCGCCACCGCATCCCCGAGACGCCGCTCAGGGCCGGCCAGACGATCGTCTACCAGGTCCCGATCCCCGAGCCCCTGCGCTTCCTGGAGCCGCGCGAAACCGAGACCCGCACCATGCACGCGCTCGAAGACTACGGGCTCATGCACGTCAAGCTCTACGAGGACATCGCCCGCCACGGCCACATCGCCACCACCTACGCCTATCCCGTGAGGGTTGAGGGCCGCTACGTGATGGACCCCTCGCCCATCCCGAAGTTCGACAATCCCAAGATGCACCGCTCGCCCGCGCTCCAGCTCTTCGGCGCGGGCCGCGAGAAGCGCATCTACGCGCTGCCGCCCTACACGGACGTCAGGAGCCTCGACTTCGAGGACCATCCCTTCGCGGTGCAGCGCTTCGCCGCCCCTTGCGCGCTGTGCGGCGCGCGGGGCGTCTACCTCGACGAGGTCGTGACCGACGACCGGGGCGGCCGGATGTTCGTGTGCTCCGACACCGACCACTGCGCGACCCGGCGCGGGGAAGGCCACGCGGGCGCGGCATCCTCACTGGACGGGACCGCGCGATGAGCCGCCAAACGCCTGCCCTCGGGTCGACACGGACAGCGCCCGACGACGCTCTTCCCCCCGCTTGGGGGGAAGAGGTGCTCGACGGGGCGGATGAGGGGCCGACCCACGCGCCACACCCCTCATCCGGCCTGCCGGCCACCTTCTCCCCCGAGGGGAGAGGAACAGAACCGGAAGTCGTCGACGCGGGTCCGGAGTCCCAAACGCGCCACGGCGCCTTCGACGAGCCCGTCCTCCTCGTGCGCGACCTCGAACGCCGCTATGGCGCGCGGGTCGGCTGCACGGGCGTGAGCTTCGACCTGTGGCCCGGCGAGGTGCTGGCGGTGGTGGGCGAGTCGGGCTCGGGCAAGACCACGCTGCTCGACGCCGTGTCGGGGCGCGCCGCGCCGTCCTCGGGCACGGTGACCTACCGCATGCGCGACGGGGTCGCGCGCGACCTCGCCACCCTGGGCGAGGCGGAGCGCCGCCTCCTGATGCGCACCGACTGGGGCTTCGTCCACCAGAACCCGGCCGACGGGCTGCGGCTGCGCGTGTCGGCCGGCGCCAACGTGGGCGAGCGGCTGATGGCGGTGGGCGACAGGCACTACGGCCGCATCCGCGCGGCCGCGCACGACTGGCTCGCCCGCGTCGAGATCGGCGGCGACCGCATCGACGATCCCCCGCTGACCTTCTCCGGCGGCATGCGCCAGCGGTTGCAGATCGCCCGCAACCTCGTCACCCGCCCGCGCCTGGTGTTCATGGACGAGCCGACCGGCGGCCTCGACGTGTCGGTGCAGGCGCGCGTGCTCGACCTCCTGCGCGGCCTCGTGACCGACCTCAGCCTCGCGGTGGTGATCGTCACCCACGACCTCGCGGTGGCGCGGCTCCTGTCGCAGCGGATGCTGGTCATGCAGGGGGGCCGCGTCGTCGAGGACGGGCTGACCGACCGCGTGCTCGACGACCCGCGCCACCCCTACACCCAGCTCCTCGTCGCCTCGATCCCGGAGTCCTGACCATGCCGTCCCGTCATCGCGAGCGACGCCCGGCGATCCAGCGACGCGGGGCTCTGCCGCGGGCCGGCGCCCCGCGCCGCAGCCTCACTCCGAACGGGCGTGCCGGATGGCTTCGCTCCGCTCGCCGCGAGGGAGGAACACGGCCGTGGCGGTGAGCGCGCCTCCGCTCCTCGACGTGCGCGGGCTCGCCAAGAGCTTCCGCCTGCACCTGCGCGGAGGCGTCGAGCTGCCCGTGGTGCGCGGCGTGTCCTTCACGGTCGCGCCGGGCGAATGCGTGGTGCTCGGCGGCCCGTCGGGGGTCGGCAAGTCCTCCATCCTGCGCATGGTCTACGGCAACTACGGGGTGGACGGCGGCGCCGTCCTGGTGCGCGACCCCGCGACCGGCACCGTGCGCGACCTCGCCTCCGGCGACCCGCGCCTCGTGCTCGCCCTCAGGGCCGACACGGTCGCCTACGTCAGCCAGTTCCTGCGGGCCGTGCCGCGCGTGGCAGCCCTCGACGTCGCGGCCGAGCCGCTCCTCGCCCGCGGCGTGCCGCGAGAGGAGGCGCGGGCGCGGGCCGCCGCCATGCTCGGCCGCCTCAACCTCCCCGCCGCCCTGCACGGCCTGCCGCCCGCCACCTTCTCGGGGGGCGAGAAGCAGCGCGTCAACATCGCGCGCGGGTTCCTGACCGACCACCCCGTTCTGCTGCTCGACGAGCCCACCGCCTCGCTCGACGAGGCCAACCGGGACGTCGTGGTCGCCATGATCCGCGAGAAGCTCCGCGCGGGCTCCGCGGTGCTGGGCATCTTCCACGACGCGGCGGTGCGCGACCGCGTCGCGACACGCGTCCTCGACGTGAGCCGCTTCTCCGCCCGGGAGGCCGCCTGATGCCGAAACTGTCGGCCGACGGGCCGCTGATCCACCCCGCCGCCGAGGTCGCGAACTGCACCTTCGGCCGCTTCACGCAGGTCGAGGCCCGCTCGGCGCTGTCCGAGACCGCGTTGGGCGACTACTCCTACGTGATGCAGGACTGCCGGATCTGGGCCGCCCGGATCGGCAAGTTCGTCAACGTCGCGGCCGCGGCGCGCCTGAACGCCACCAACCATCCCGTCTGGCGGGCGAGCCTGCACCACTTCACCTACCGCGCCGGCGATTACTTCGAGGGCGAGGGCATCGAGGAAGACTTCTTCGCCTGGCGCCGCGAGCACGCGGTCACGATCGGCCACGACGTGTGGATCGGCCACGGCGCAACCGTGCTGCCGGGCGTCGCGGTCGGCGACGGCGCCGTGGTGGGCGCGGGCGCGGTGGTGACGCGCGACGTCGCCCCCTACGCGATCGTGGGCGGCGTCCCGGCGCGGCCCATCCGCGAGCGCTTCCCCTCGGCGCTGGCCGAGCGGTTCCGGCGGCTCGCCTGGTGGGACTGGCCGCACGAGGCGCTGCGCGCGGCGCTCCCGGACTTCCGGGCGCTCGACGCCGAAGCGTTCCTGGAGCGGTACGAAGGGCGACGCGCAGGAGCAGGCACCCCATGAGCGAGCAGAACTTCCGCAACGCGCGCGTCGTGCTCGGCGACGAGGTCGTGCGGGGCAGCCTGTCCGTGCGGGACGGCAGGATCGCGCAGGTCGCGTCCGGCGCCTCCGCGCTCGGCGAGGACCTGGACGGCGACGTCCTGATGCCCGGCCTCGTGGAGCTGCATACCGACCACATCGAGGGGCACTTCCTGCCGCGGCCCAAGGTGCGCTGGCCCCTGATGGCGGCGCTCCAGGCCCATGACGCGCAGGTCGCCTGTTCGGGCATCACCACCGTCTTCGACGCGCTCCGGGTCGGCATGGACGAGGACGCGCTGCTGACCTCCGCCGACATGCTGGCCATGGCCGACACGGTGGCCGAGGCCGCGGCGGCCGGGCGGCTCCGGGCCGACCACCGCCTTCACCTGCGCTGCGAGGTGTCGGCGCCCGACGTGCTGAAGGCGTTCGAGCCCATCGCGCGACGGCCGCTGGTCGGTCTCGTGTCGCTGATGGACCACGCGCCCGGCCAGCGCCAGTTCGTCAACCTCGACGCCTACCGGTCCTACTACCAGCGCAAGATGAACCTGACCGACGACGACTTCCGCGCCTTCTGCGAGCGTCGCGTGGCCGAGTCCGAAACCTATTCGGCGCCGCACCGCCGCGCCATCGCGGCGTTCTGCCGGGCGAACGGCACGGCGGTCGCCTCGCACGACGACGCCACGGAGGCCCACGTGGCCGAGGCGCTCGCCCTCGGCGTGGCCCTGGCCGAGTTCCCCACCACGGTTGCGGCCGCGCGGGCCGCCCACGCGGCGGGGCTGCTGACCCTGATGGGGGCGCCCAACATCGTGCGCGGCGGCTCGCATTCGGGCAACGTGTCGGCCGCGACCTTGCTCGGGGACGGGGTGCTCGACGTCCTGTCCTCGGACTACGTGCCCTTCAGCCTGCTGCAGGCCGCCTTCGCGTTGGCCGAGGCCGGAACGCTGGAGCTGCCGGCCGCCGCGCGGCTGGTGTCCACCAACCCGGCCCGGGCCGCGCGGCTCGACGACCGCGGCGCGATCGCCCCCGGCCTGCGGGCGGACCTCGTGCGCGTCGGGACCGGGCCGGGCCTGCCGCCGCTCGTCCGCGGCGTGTGGCGGGAGGGCCGCCGTGTCGCGTGACGATCCCACGGGCGTGCTCGTCGCCGTGGTGGGCCCGAGCGGGGCCGGCAAGGACACGCTGATGACGGCCGCGGCGCGCCACCCCGCGCTCGACGGCCGCGTGCGCTTCGCGCGCCGGGTCGTGACGCGGGCGGCGCTCGCCAGCGCGGAGGACCACGACAGCCTCGACGAGGCCGGGTTCGCCGGGGCGGACGCGGCGGGAGCCTTCGCGCTCACCTGGCGCGCGCACGGGCTCCGCTACGGCCTGCCGCGGTCCGTCCGGAGCGACGTCGGCGCGGGCCTGACCGTGGTGGCCAACCTGTCCCGCCGCTCGCTCGGCGACGCCGCGGCGGCCTTCCCGCGCCTGCGCGTCGTCGAGGTGACGGCGCGGCCCGCCGTTCTGCTCGCGCGCTTGGTCGCGCGGGGCCGCGAGGGCGAGGACGTGATCCGCGCGCGCCTGGCGCGAGAAGCCCCGGTGGTTGTCCCGACCGCGGCCGAGGACCACCTGCTCATCGACAACTCCGGCGACCTCGGCGCTTCGGTCGCCATCCTGGTCCGGCACCTCGGCGGCCTTCGCGAGGAGGTCCGTTGATCCAGGAGAACGGCATGGGTCCTGCGCCGTGGGGCACCGACCGCCAGGCGGGGGAGGGGACGTGATGCGCGTGCCGGATTACCCGACGGCCGACGCCGAGCGCTGGTCCGCCGTGGACGGCTACTTCGCGGCCCTGCTCGCGCCGTCCGACCCCGCGCTCGACGCGGCGCTCGCCGACAACGCGGCGGCGGGCCTGCCGGTGCAGGACGTGTCGGCCACGCAGGGCAAGATGCTGGCCCTGTTCGTGCGGATGGCCGGGGCCCGCCGGGTGCTCGAACTCGGCACGCTCGGGGGCTACAGCACGATCTGGATGGCGCGGGCGCTGCCCGACGACGGCACCCTGGTGACGGTCGAGGTCGACCCCGGCCGCGCGGCGGTGGCGCGCCGCAACATCGAGCGCGCGGGCCTCGGCGCGCGCGTGACGCTCCGCTGCGGCGCGGCGCTCGACGTGCTGCCCACCCTGCAAGGGCCCTTCGACCTCGTCTTCATCGACGCCGACAAGCCCAGCAACCCCGCCTACCTCCGCTGGGCCCTCGCCCTGTCGCGCCCGGGCACCGTGATCGTGGGCGACAACGTCGTGCGGGGCGGGGCCGTGGTCGACGCCAGCAGCCGCGACGCAAACGTGCGGGGCGTGCGCGACTTCCTGGCCGCGGTCGCGGCCGAGCCGCGCCTCAGCGCCACCGCGATCCAGACCGTCGGCGAGAAGGGGTGGGACGGTTTCGCGCTGGCCGTGGTCGGGCCGTGAGACGCCTCACTCCCCGTAGGGCACCCAGACGGTCTTGACCTGGGTGGCGCGGCGCAGGTACTCGCGCCCCTGGCCCTCGACGGGCGAGAACCAGTCGCGGCTCCTGCCGCGGCTGACCCAGGTCGCCTTGAGGTTGGCGGCGGAGGCGGCCTCCACGCCCGCGCTGCCCGCGGCCGGGCCGACGTACCAGAGCGCCGCGACGTCGTGGTGCTCGGCCAGCACGGTGGCGAGCGCGTCCCGCTCGCCCGTCACGATGTTGACGACGCCGGGCGGCACGTCGCTGGTGTCGAGCACCTGGTAGAAGTCGGTGGCGGCGAGCGGATTGCCGGCCGAGGGCACGACCACGGCGCGGTTGCCCACGGCCAGCGCCGGCATCAGCAGCGACACGAAGCCCAGCAGCGGCGCCTCGTCGGGGCAGACCAGCCCCATCACGCCCCAGGGCTCGTGCATGGCGAGCGTCACGTGGCGCGAGCGCGTCGCGTGAACCTGACCGTCGTACTTGTCGGCCCAGGCCGCGTAGAAGAAGGTGCGCTCGACCGCGGCCGCGACCTCGCGCGCCGCGGCCTCGTCCGAGGACGTGCCGGCGAGACGGTGCGAGAACTCATCTGTCCGCGCGGCCAGGTTCTCGGCCACGTAGAAGAGCACCTGCGCGCGATTGTGGGCCGTGGCGGCCCCCCACGCGCCCGCCTTGCCCGCGGCCTCGACGGCGTTGCGGACGTCCTTGCGGTTGCCCAGGCCGGCCTGGCCGAGCGGGGCGCCGTCGGGGCCGCGGACCGTAAAACTGTGGCCGCCGTCCGGCCTCGCCTGCTTGCCGCCCACGTAGAGCTTGGCGGTGCGGTCGATCGTGGGCGTGCCGGTGCGAACGAGGCCCGGCTCGGCCGGCAGGGGCGAGAGCTTGGCGCCGGTCACGGCCGGAGCCTCGGGCAGGGCTCTGAGCCAGCTCGGTACGAGATACTCGGCCAGGCCCTCGCGCCCGCCCTCGCGCCCGAAGCCGCTCTCCTTGAAACCCCCGAACCCCGCCGCCGCGTCGAACAGGTTGGTGGCGTTGATCCACACCACGCCGGCCTTCACCTTGGCGGCCGTGTCGAGCGCGAGGTTGACGTTCTCCGTCCAGATCGAGGCCGCGAGCCCGTAGCGCGTGTTGTTGGCGAGCGCCACCGCCTCGTCGGGCGTGCGAAACGTCATGGCCACCGCCACGGGCCCAAAAATCTCGACCTCCGCCACGGTGGAGGCGGGCTCGACGTCGGTCAGCAGCGTGGGTGGGAAGAAGCAGCCCGCTTCGGGCAGGGCGGTGCCGGCCTGGTGGAGGGTGGCGCCCTCGGCCTCGCCCCGGGCCACGAGGTCGCGGATGCGCCGGAGCTGCACGGGCGCCACGATCGCGCCCATGTCGGTCGACTTGTCGAGCGGGTCGCCCACGCGGAGGGACGCCATGCGACGCTTCAGCTTGGCCGTGAAGCGGGCCGCGATGCTTTCCTGCACCAGCAGGCGCGAGCCCGCGCAGCAGACCTGGCCGCCGTTGAACCAGATCGCGTCCACCACGCCTTCCACCGCGCCGTCGAGGTCGGCGTCGTCGAAGACGATGAAGGGCGACTTGCCGCCGAGCTCCAGGCTGAGCGCCACCCCCGAGCCCGCGGTCTCGCGCCGGATCAGCCGCCCCACCTCCGTCGAGCCCGTGAACGCGACCTTGTCGACGCCCGGGTGGCGGGCGAGCGCCGCGCCCGTGGCGCCGTCGCCCGTGACGACGTTGACGACGCCGGGCGGCAGCCCGGCCTCGCGGCAGATCTCCGCGAAGGCCAGCGCGGTCAGCGGCGTGAACTCGGCGGGCTTCAGAACCACCGTGTTGCCGGCGGCCAGCGCGGGCGCGATCTTCCAGGCGAGCATCAGCAGCGGGAAGTTCCACGGGATGATCTGGCCGCAGACGCCCACCGGCTCGTGGCCGGGGAACTCGGAGGCCACCAGCTCCGCCCAGCCCGCGTGATGGTAGAAGTGCCGGGCCACCAGCGGCACGTCGATGTCGCGCGACTCGCGGATGGGCTTGCCGTTGTCGAGCGACTCAAGCACCGCCAGGAACCGCTCGCGCTTCTGGACGTGGCGGGCCAGCGCGTAGAGGTGGCGCGCGCGCACGTGGCCGGGCGTGGCCGACCAGGCGGGCAGGGCCGCGCGGGCGGCCGCCACCGCGGCCTCCACGTCGTCTTCGCTTCCCTGCGCGACGGTCGCGATCACCTCGTCGCGCGCGGGATCGCGGACCGCGAAGGTCTGCCCTGGCGTCGGCGCCGTGAAGGCGCCCCCGATGAAGTGCCCGAACCCCGCCGCGTGCCCCTTCAGCCAGGCCCGCACGGGGCCGGCGTCCTCCGGCGCGGGGCCGTACTCCATGGTGGCGAGGATGTCTCTGACCTGGGGCATGGCGGCAGGGCTCCGATACAGGTTAATGCGACCCATGCCGGGCGAGGCCCTTCGCCCCGCTTTGCGGGGAGAAGGCGCCCGACAGGGCGGATGAAGGGTCGGCCCGCTCGTGATCCCCCCTCATCCGGCCTGTCGGCCACCTTCTCCCCTCAGGGGGAGAAGGGCAGAACCGGCGAACGTCAACCCGAGGTCGCAGCGTGGGCACGGGGGGTCCCTCACGCCATCGCGTGGTGGCTCTGCGCCGCGTAGCGGCCGGTGACGTGGTGCTCGATCTGCCGCTCGATGTCGCCCAGCATGGAGGACGCCCCGATGCGGAACAGGTCGGGGTCCAGCCAGGGGCGGCCGAGCTCCTCCTTCATCAGGGTCAGCCAGGCGAGCGCGTCCTTGGCGGTCTTGAGGCCGCCCGCGGGCTTGAAGCCGACGCGCTCGCCCGCGAGCTCGCCGTAGTCGCGTAGCGCACGGACCATGGTGAGGCTGACGGGCAGGGTGGCGTTGACGTCCTCCTTGCCCGTGGAGGTCTTGATGAAGTCGGCCCCGGCCTGGCACGCCACCACCGAGGCCTTGTACACGTTGCGCAGCGTCTTGAGGTCGCCCGTGCCCAGGATGGCCTTGAGGTGCGCCGGGCCGCAGGCCTCGCGCATGGCCGCGACCTCGTCGTAGAGCGCCTGCCACTCGCCCAGCAGCACGTGCGCGCGGGTGATCACGATGTCGATCTCGCCCGCCCCCTCGCCCACCGCGTAGCGGATCTCGGCGAGCCGCTGCGGCAGCGGGGTGAGCCCGGCCGGAAAGCCCGTCGCCACCGAGGCCACGGGGACGCCGGAGCCCGCGAGCGCCTTGACGGCCGGCGCCACCAAGGTGGGGTAGACGCACACGGCCCCGACCCGGGGCGGCGCGTCGCCGAGCCCGAGCGCCTCCACGAGGTCGTCGCGCAAGGGCCTCCTCGCCTTGGCGCAGAGCCGGTGGACCCGGCCGGGCGTGTCGTCGCCCGACAGCGTGGTGAGGTCGATGCAGGTGATCGCCTTGACCAGCCAGGCCGCCTGCCACTCCTTCTTGATCGAGCGCCGGCCGCCCAGCGTGCCGGTGCGCCGCTCGGCGGCGGTGAGGTTCACCTGCGCGCCCTCGAACCACTCGGGCTTCAGCGCCGTGCCGGGGTTGCGGTGCCCGTGGGCCAGCGGCTGCGGCCCGAGGCTCCTGACCGCCTGCAGGGCGGTCTTGCCGCGCTGCGGCTTCGGGGCGGCCTCGTCGGGCCGGATCGGCTGCTCGGATGCCATGAACGTCCTCCTGTCCGGCCTGAGCCTCACCGGTCCGCGGTGATCACGGCGCCGGGGCCGGAGCGCGGCGCGATGCGCCCGCCAAGGTAGCCGACCCGGTGTCCCTCCGTCGCGTCGGATCCGCGGAAGCGCTGCGCCGCCCCGTCGGGACGACCCGCGCCCGCGAGCGCGTCGGTCGGGATCCTGACACAGGTGGCGTGGCGGCCGGTCGTCATGGGGGGCTTCTCGGCGTCCGGGCGATGCGCGTGAACGGCTTGACGCTACCCTGCCACGATGCGATTGTCACGTGGTTCTGTGATAATCGTAACAAAGGCGCGCGAGCGCCCGGGAGGACAACCCATGCTGAAGCTGCTGTCCGGCACGGCGGTCGCGCTCGCCCTGTCGCTTGGCGCGGCGCAGGCCGCGACCACGGGTCCGCTCGACACCGCCAAAGTCCCGAAGGGGCTGACCACCAAGGACACCGGCAAGACCTACACGATCGCCACCGTGGTCAAGGTCGACGGCATCGCCTGGTTCGACCGGATGCGCGAGGGCGTGAAGCAGTTCAAGGCCGACACGGGCCAGGACACCTTCGAGGTGGGCCCGAGCTCGGCCGACGCCGCGGCCCAGGTCGAGATCGTCGAGAACCTGATCGCGCAGGGGGTCGACGCCATCTGCATCGTGCCCTTCTCGGTGGAGGCGGTCGAGCCCGTGCTCCAGAAGGCGCGCGACCGCGGCATCGTGGTGATCTCCCACGAGGCCTCCAACATCCAGAACGCCGACTTCGACGTGGAAGCCTTCGACAACAGGGCCTACGGGGCCAAGCTGATGGAGGTGCTGGGCCAGCAGATGGGCGGCAAGGGCGACTACGTGGCCACCGTGGGCAGCCTCACCTCCAAATCGCAGAACGAGTGGATCGACGGCGCCGTCGCCTACCAGCAGCAGCACTTCCCCGACATGAGGCTGGTCACCAACCGGCTGGAAACCTACGACGACGCCAACCAGGACTACACCAAGCTCAAGGAGGCGCTGACCACCTACCCGGAGGTCAAGGGCATCCTGGGCGCCCCCATGCCGACCTCGGCGGGCGCGGGCCGGCTGATCGCCGAGCGCAACCTCAAGGGCAAGGTGTTCTTCTCCGGCACCGGCCTGGTGTCGGTGGCGGGCCAGTACTTGAAGCAGGGCGACATCGACTACATCCAGTTCTGGGATCCGGCCGCGGCCGGCTACGCCATGAACGAGCTCGCCGTGATGGCGCTCCAGAAGAAGACCGCCGACATCAAGGCGGGCCTCGACCTCGGCCTGCCGGGCTACACGGGCCTCGCGGTGTCGGACCCGAGCAAGCCGAACCTGCTCTACGGCTCGGGCTGGGTGGGCGTCACCTCGGCCAACATGGCGGACTACAACTTCTGACCGCTCTCGCGTGGGCCGTGACGACCAGGGATCCAAGCCTGGGCTCCCGTCGCCGGTGCCGGTCGATGGCCTTCGCCCCGCTTGCGGGGAGAAGGCGCCCAACAGGGCGGATGAGGGGCAACCCGGTCGCTTCCGCCTTCATCCGGCCTGTCGGCCGCCTTCTCCCCTCAAGGGGCGAAGGGCGGAACCGGCAGGCTTCGACCCGGTTCGAACCAAAGCCGCGATGACGGCGCTCGCTTCGGACCCGCCGCCCCGCCCGGTCCCCCTCGTCGAGCTCGACCGCGTCAGCAAGCGCTTCGCGGGCGTCAAGGCGCTCGACGAGGTGTCGCTCGCCGTCGCGCCCGGTGAGATCCACTGCCTCGCGGGCGAGAACGGCTCGGGCAAGTCGACGGTCATCAAGGTCATGGCGGGCGTCTACCGGGCGGACGGCGGCAGGGTCCTGGTCGACGGCGCGCCCGTCGCCCACGCGACGCCCGCGGGCTCGGTCGCGGCCGGCATCCAGGTGATCTACCAGGACCTGTCGCTGTTCGGGACCCTGACGGTCGCCGAGAACCTCGCGCTCAACAAGCTGCTCCGGGATGGGCGTCGCGCCGTCGACCGGGGCGAGACACGGCGGCTCGCGCGCGCGGCCCTTGACCGGCTCGGCGTCGACCTGCCCCTCGACGCCGACGTCGAGACCCTGCCCACCGCCGGCAGGCAGCTCGTCGCCATCGCGCGCGCCCTGCTCGCCGAGGCGCGCCTCATCATCATGGACGAGCCCACCACCGCGCTGACCCGCAACGAGGTGGAGCGATTGCTCGCCGTCACGCGCGCCATCCAGCGCGACGGCGTCGCGGTGCTGTTCGTCAGCCACAAGATGCGCGAGATGCTGGAGATCAGCGAGCGGCTCACCGTGATGCGCAACGGCCGGGTGGTCGTGGAAGGGCCGATCGCGGACTTCACCGAGGCCTCTATCACCCGCGCCATGACGGGCCGCGACCTCGGCCGCGACACCTACGCGGGGCCGGCCGGGACCGCGGCGCCGCCGCGGCTCGCGGTCCGGGGCCTGCGCGTGCCGGGCGCGGTCGAGGGCGTGGATCTCACCTTACGCCCAGGCGACATCCTGGGCCTGTGCGGCCTGATCGGCGCGGGACGGACGGAGCTCGCGCTGGCGCTGTTCGGCATGCGGCCGGACCACGCGGGCACCGTCGCCATCGACGGCCGCCCCGTGCGGCTCGGCAGCGCCGCCGAGGCCATCCGGCACGGCATCGCCTACGTCCCGGAGGACCGGCTCACCGAAGGGCTGTTCCTCCGCCAGTCGGTCGCGCGCAACATGCTCGCGAGCTCGCTTCCCGCGGTGTCGAACGGGGTCACGATCGACCGGGCGCGGGCCGCCGCCGTCACCGACGACATGATCCGCGCCATGGGCATCGCGACCCGCGACCGCGACGCGCCGGTGGTCGACCTGTCGGGCGGCAACCAGCAGCGCGTGGTGATCGCCCGCTGGCTGCTGACGAGGGCGCGCATCCTCATCCTCAACGGCCCGACGGTGGGCGTCGACGTGGGCTCCAAGGCCGAGATCCACCGCACGGTCCGCACCCTCGCCCGCGAGCAGGGCCTCGCGGTGCTGATGATCTCGGACGACGTTCCGGAGCTCCTGGAGAACTGCAACGACGTGGCGCTGATGCACCGCGGCCGGCTCGTGGAGCGCTTCGACCCCAAGGTCGCCGACGAGGACGCGGTGGGCGACGCGCTGAGGCGCCTCCGGTGACCCCGCCCCGCGCGCTCCTGCGCCACCCCGAGGCGGTCATCGCCCTGGTGCTCGTCGCCGCCATGGCGGGGATCGGCTTCGTCAACCCGGCCTTTTGGGGGCTCGACAACCTGTTCGGGCTCGTCCGGAGCAACGTCGTCACCGGCATCATGGCGCTGGGCGTCCTGATGGTGATGATCACGGGGGGCATCGACGTGTCGTTCCCGGCTTTCGCCGTGGCGGCCATGTACCTCGTGGTGGGCTGGATGGCGGACACGGGCTACGCGGGCCTCGTGCTGCCCTTCGCGGCCGCCACCCTGATCGGGCTCGCGTTGGGCGCCTGCAACGCGCTCTTCATCCGCGCCTTCCGCATGATCCCCCTCATCGTCACGCTGGGCACCGCGAGCGTGGTGCGCGGGCTGCTGCTGGGCCTGGTCGGCACCAGCGTCATCAACATCAACCGGATGCCGCCCACCTTGATCGACTTCGGCCGGCGCGACCTCGTCACCCTGGCGAACCCCGACGGCTCGCGCTACGGCCTCACCGCCACCGTGCTGATCTACGCGGCGCTGGCGGTGGGCGTCCACCTCCTGCTGCGCCGCACGGTGATCGGCCGCGGGCTCTACGCCTACGGGGGCTCGCCCGAGGCCGCCTCGCGGATCGGCTTCGACGCGCGCAAGATCCTGCTGCTCGCCTACTGCGCGTCCGGCGCGCTGGCGGGCTTCGCGGGGCTCCTGCATTCCGCCATGATCTGGCTCGCCAACCCGCGCGACTTCGCGGGGCTGGAGCTCGACGTGATCGCCGCCGTGGTGCTGGGCGGCGCCAGCATCTTCGGGGGCCGCGGCAGCGTGATCGGCACGGTGCTGGGCGTGTTCCTGCTCGTGATGATCAAGAACAGCCTGATCCTGATGCACGTCGACACGACCTGGCAGCAGGTCGTGGTGGGCCTCATCATCGTGGGCTCGACGGCGCTGACCGCGCTGCGCGACCGCAAGCGCCTGGCCTGACCCCAATGGCCGCAGCCCCGCCCCGGACCACCCCCGCCAAGCCGGCCTCCGCTTCGCGCCGCCTCCTGCGCGACCACGAGACGGTCGTGCAGCTGCTCGCCGTCACCGTGCTGGTGGTGGCCGTCATGGGCGCCCTGAGCCCGGCCAAGTTCCTGCGCTACTACACGTTCGAGTCGATCAGCTTCACGGTGCCGGAGCTCGGGCTGCTGTCGGTCGCCGTCATGGTGGCCATGCTGACGGGCGGCATCGACCTGTCCATCATCGGGGTCGCCAACCTGTCGGCCGTGCTGGCCGGCACGCTGTTCCACCACCTCGCCGCGGGCGGCCCGCCGGGCGCGCTCGGACCGTGGGCCGTGGCGCTCGGCGTCGCGGTGGCGCTCGGCACGGGGCTGCTGGCGGGTGCCGTCAACGGCGTGCTGATCGCCCGCGTGCGGATCACCCCCATCCTGGCCACGCTCGGCACGAGCCAGCTCTACACGGGCCTCGCCCTGGTGCTCACCGGCGGGCCCGCCATCGTGGGCTTCCCGCGCGCCTGGACCTTCATCGGCAACGGCAAGCTGTTCGGGATCGCCTTCCCGTTCCTGCTCTTCGTGGCGCTGGCGGGGGCGGTGGGCTTCCTGCTGGGGCGCACGCCGTTCGGCACGCGGCTCGTGCTGATCGGCACCAACGCCAAGGCCGCCGTCTTCGCGGGGCTCGACACGGAGCGGATCGTGGTCCAGTCCTACGTGCTGACGGGCCTGCTCGCCAGCATCGCGGGGCTGATCCTGTCGGGCCGCACCAACGCGGCGAAATCCGACTACGGCGTGTCCTACCTGCTCGAAGCCGTGCTGGTGGCGGTGCTGGGCGGCACGGACCCGGGCGGCGGGCGCGGCTCCGTGCTGGGCGTGGGCATCGCGGTGGTGGCGCTGGCGCTGCTTTCGGCGGGCTTCCAGATCCTGCGCTTCAGCAACTTCCTGATCGACTTCATCTGGGGCGCCTTCCTGCTGCTCGTGATCGCGCTCAACCTGCTGCGCGCGCGGCAGCGCGGGGGGTGAGGGGCGCGGCTCGCGCGCGAGACGGCGCGCGCCGCTTGAGCCCGCGCGCCCCGTGATCTAGCCTCGGTCCCTTGGTGTACGAACGATCCGGGACGGGCGGGATGGCGCAGGACGCGGCGGCGGCCAAGCCTTCGGGCAAGCTGCTGGTCAAGAACATCGGGCTCCTGCTCAGCGGCGACCTCGGGCGCCCGATCCTGGACGCCGACGCCGTGCTCGCCGTGGACGGCCGCATCGCGGCGGTGGGCCGGCTCGCGGACCTCGACGCCGAGGGCGCCGACACGGTCATCGACGCGCGCGGCTCGGCGCTCGCGCCGGGCCTGATCGACAGCCACGTCCACCCCGTGGCGGGCGACTGGACGCCCCGGCAGAGCCAGCTCAACTGGATCGACTCCACCCTGCACGGCGGCGTCACCACCATGATCTCGGCGGGCGAGGTCCACACGCCCGGCCGCCCGCGCGACGTGGTGGGGCTCAAGGCCATGGCCATCACGGCCCAGCGCATGTTCACGGCCTTCCGGCCGGGCGGCATGAAGATCCACGCGGGCGCGCCCGTGATCGAGCCCGGCATGGTGGAGCAGGATTTCGCCGACCTCGCCGAGGCCGGCGTCACCCTGCTGGGCGAGGTGGGCCTGGGCGGCGTCAAGGACGGCCCGACCGCCCGGCAGATGGTGGGCTGGGCGCGCAAGCACGGCCTCCGGTCCACCATCCACACGGGCGGCCCCTCCATCCCCGGCTCGGGGCTGATCGACGCCGCCGTGGTGCTGGAAGCCGACACGGACGTGGTGGGCCACGTCAACGGCGGCCACACCGCGCTGCCCGACCGCGAGATCCGCTGCATCTGCGAGGGCTGCCGCCGGGGGCTGGAGATCGTCCACAACGGCAACGAGCGCGCCGCGCTCTACACGCTGCGCACGGCCCGCGAGATGGGGCAGGTCGAGCGCGTGATCCTGGGCACCGACGGCCCCGCGGGCTCGGGCGTGCAGCCGCTCGGCATCCTGCGCATGGTCAGCCTCCTGTCGTCGCTGGGCGAAGTGCCCGCCGAGGTGGCCTTCTGCTTCGCGACCGGCAACACGGCGCGGATGCGCGCGCTCGACTGCGGGCTGATCGAGCCGGGCCGCGCGGCCGACTTCGTGTTCCTGGACCGGCCGCAGCACGGCGCCGGCCGCACGCTGCTGGAGGCCGTGCAACTGGGCGACCTGCCCGGCGTCGGCATGGTGGTGATCGACGGCGTCGTGCGCACCGGGCGCAGCCGCAACACGCCGCCCGCCGAGCGGGTGCCGGAGGTGGTGGCGGCGCGCTGACGCGCGGGGATCAGGCCGCCCGCGCGGGCGGCCCGGCGGCGTCGAGCTCGGCCGCCTCGGCGTCGGTGAACACGCGGCTGCGGGTGAGGAAGCGCACGCCCTCCGGCGCCTCCGCCGAGAAGCCGGACCCGCGGCCCGGCACCACGTCGATGACGAGCTGGGTGTGGCGCCAGTACTCGAACTGCGCGGCGCCGATATAGAAGGGGCAGCCCGCGACCTCGCCCAGGTGGACGTCCTGCGGGCCGACCCGGAAGTCGCCCCGCGGGTAGCACATGGGCGCCGAGCCGTCGCAGCAGCCGCCCGACTGGTGGAACATCAGCCCGCCGTGGACGCCCTTCAGCCGCTCCACGACGGCCGCGGCCGCCTCGGTGATCTCGACCCTCGCCACCATGGCTGATCCCTCCAAAACCTCCTCCCGCCGGGGCGGGAGAAGGGGAACCTCGGCGCCTTCAGAAGAAGCCGAGCGCCTTGGGCGAGTAGCTGACCAGCATGTTCTTGGTCTGCTGGTAGTGGTCGAGCATCATCTTGTGGGTTTCGCGCCCGATGCCCGACTGCTTGTAACCCCCGAAGGCCGCGTGGGCCGGGTAGAGGTGGTAGCAGTTGGTCCACACGCGGCCCGCCTGGACGGCGCGGCCGAAGCGGTAGGCGCGGGTGCCGTTGCGGGTCCACACGCCCGCGCCCAGGCCGTAGAGCGTGTCGTTGGCGATCTGGAGCGCCTCGTCCTCGTCCTTGAACTTGGTCACCGACACCACGGGCCCGAAAATCTCCTCCTGGAAGATCCGCATCCGGTTGTGGCCCTCGAAGATCGTGGGCTCCACGTAGTAGCCGTCGGCGAGCTCGCCCTCCATCTTGGCCCGCTGGCCGCCGGTCAGCACCTTGGCGCCTTCCTGCCGGCCGATGTCGAGGTAGCTCAGGATCTTCTCCAACTGGTCGTTGGAGGCCTGGGCGCCGATCATGGTGGTGGCGTCGAGCGGGTGGCCCTGCTTGATGGCCTTGGTGCGCGCGACGGCGCGCTCCATGAAGCGGTCGTAGACCTTCTCCTGCACCAGCGCGCGGCTCGGGCAGGTGCAGACCTCGCCCTGGTTCAGCGCGAACATCGCGAAGCCTTCGAGCGCCTTGTCGAAGAAGGCGTCGTCCTCGTCGGCCACGTCGGCGAAGAAGATGTTGGGGGACTTGCCGCCCAGCTCCAGCGTCACGGGGATCAGGTTGTCGGAGGCGTACTGCATGATCATGCGCCCCGTCGTGGTCTCGCCCGTGAAGGCGATCTTGGCGATGCGCTTGTTCTGGGCGAGCGGCTTGCCGGCCTCGATGCCGAACCCGTTGACCACGTTGAGCACGCCGTCGGGCAGGATGCCCGCGATCAGCTCCATCAGCACCAGGATGCCGAGCGGGGTCTGCTCGGCGGGCTTCAGGACCACGCAGTTTCCGGCGGCCAGCGCCGGGGCGAGCTTCCACACCGCCATCAGGATGGGGAAGTTCCACGGGATGATCTGGCCCACGACGCCGAGCGGCTCGTGGAAGTGGTAGGCGACCGTGTCGTGGTCGATCTCGGAGATGGCGCCCTCCTGGGCGCGCAGCACGCTGGCGAAATAGCGCCAGTGGTCGATCGCGAGCGGGATGTCGGCCGCGGTGGTCTCGCGGATCGGCTTGCCGTTGTCGAGCGTCTCGACCATGGCGAGGAGGTCGAGGTTGGCCTCCATCTTGTCGGCGATCTTGTGCAGCAGCTTGGCGCGCTCGGCCGGCGCCGCGCGGCCCCAGGCGTCCTTGGCCTTGTGGGCGGCGTCGAGCGCCAGCTCGATGTCGGCCGCGCTGGAGCGCGGCACGGCGCAGAGCTTCTTGCCCGTGACGGGGCTCGGGTTGTCGAAATAGCGGCCTTCGCTGGGCGCCACCCACTTGCCGCCGATGAAGTTGTCGTAGCGGTCGCGGATCAGGACCTGACTCGAAACCTTCTCGATCGCCTGCTGGTACACGGTGTCCTCCCTTGGGGTGGCGCCGTGGCCGGCGCCTTCGCTGGTCGCGGCCCGGCGGCCGTTCGGCTCGTCCCGGGCGCCGACCCCTCGGCCTCTCGGTCGAGAACGGGGTCGGCCACGGGCCCCTGCCTGGGACCCGCGGATCGGACGAGACTGCGCCGTAGCCAAGCCGCCGTCAACGGCCTATCTAACCGTGCCGCGGCGTCCGCGCATGCGGCTCGGACGCCCCATGCCCCACGAGGTGGCCGATGTCCCACAACCTGCAGTTCTATGTCGACGGCGCCTGGGTCGACCCCGCGACGCCCCAGACCTTCGACGTGATCGACCCGTCCACCGAGGACGCCTTCGCCCAGATCTCGCTTGGCTCCAAGGCGGACGTGGACAAGGCGGTCGCGGCCGCCAAGGCCGCCTTCCCCGCCTTCTCGCGCACCACCCCGGCCGAGCGGCGCGACCTGCTCAAGCGCGTGGTGGAGGTCTACAAGTCGCGCGCCGACGACCTCGCGACGGCTGTGTCGCGCGAGATGGGCGCGCCGCGGCCCTTCGCGCGCGACGGCCAGGTGGGCATCGGCCTGGCCCACCTGCAGAAGATGGTGGACGTGCTGGGCTCGTTCGAGTTCGCCGAGCGCAAGGGCACGGCGCTGGTGGTCAAGGAGCCGATCGGCGTCGTGGGCCTCATCACGCCCTGGAACTGGCCGCTGAACCAGATCACCTGCAAGGTGGCCCCCGCGCTGGCCGCGGGCTGCACCATGGTGCTGAAGCCCAGCGAGATCGCGCCGCTCGACGCGGTGATCTTCGCCGAGATCCTCCACGAGGCGGGCGTGCCCAAGGGCGTGTTCAACCTCGTGCACGGCGACGGGCCCACGGTGGGCCAGGCGCTCGCGACCCACCCCGACATCGACATGATGTCGTTCACGGGCTCGACGCGGGCGGGCATCCTGGTCGCCAAGGCCGCGGCCGACACGGTGAAGCGCGTCCACCAGGAGCTGGGCGGCAAGTCGGCCAACATCCTGATGCCCGACGTGGACCTCCAGGCGGCCGTCACCAAGGGCGTCGCGGGCTGCTTCGACAACTCCGGCCAGTCCTGCAACGCCCCCACCCGCATGTTCGTGCCGCGCGACCGGCACGACGAGGCCGCCGCCATCGCCAAGACCGCGGCCGAGCAGTTCAACGTCGGGCCCGCGGACGCGCCCGGCACCAAGCTCGGCCCGGTGGTGAGCCAGGTCCAGTTCGACAAGATCCAGGACCTGATCCAGAGCGGCATCGCCCAGGGCGCGACCCTGGTGACCGGCGGCCCCGGCCGCCCCGCCGACCTCAACCGCGGCTACTACGTGCGCCCCACCGTGTTCGCCAACGTCACGCCCGACATGCGGATCGCCCGCGAGGAAATCTTCGGGCCCGTGCTCTCCATCATGCCCTACGACACCGTGGAGGAGGTGGTCGAGGAGGCCAACAACACGGTCTACGGCCTCGCCTCCTACATTCAGAGCAAGGACCTCAAGAAGGCGCGCGAGGTCGCGAGCCTGATGCGGACCGGCAACGTCCACATCAACTACCCGGCCTGGGACGCCGGCATGCCCTTCGGCGGCTACAAGCAGTCCGGCAACGGCCGCGAGTACGCCGAATACGGCCTGGAGGACTTCCTGGAGACCAAGGGCATCCTGGGCTACGAGGCCGCCTGACCCGTCGGGGTTCTGCCCTTCTCCCGCCTGGGGCGAGAGACGGTGTCCGGAGGACGGATGGGGTGGGGCCACGCCTCGATCAGGACCCCTCATCCGGCCTGTCGGCCACCTTCTCCCCGCAAAGCGGGGCGAAGGGCGTGATGGCCCGGCCGTGTAGATGGACGAGGCCGGAGAGTCTCGCGCGAAAAGGTGGCTGCCGGGAGTGATTAAGAGATTTCCGGTCGCCCTGACCCTGCGCTACGCGATGCGGCGCGGCCGATCGTCGCCGAACTGGGCCGCGAAGAAGGTGTGGTAGGCGCCCCGGAGCGCCATCAGCTCGGCGTGGGTGCCGCTTTCCACCGCCCGGCCGCCCTCGATCACGAAGATGCGGTCGGCGTTCACGATGGTCTGCAGCCGGTGCGCGACCACGATCGTGGTGCGGCCCACGCGCAGCCCGTCCAGCGCCCGCTGGATCTCCCGCTCGGACTCGGAGTCGAGCGCCGCCGTGGGCTCGTCGAGCAGCAGGATCGGGGCCTGCTTCAGGAAGGCGCGGGCGATCGCGATGCGCTGGCGCTGGCCGCCCGACAGGTTGCCGCCGCCCTCGCCCACTGCGGTCGCGTAGCCGTCCGCGAGCCCCGTGATGAAGTCGTGCGCGTAGGCGGCCCTGGCGGCCGCCACCACCTCGGCGTGGCTCGCCCCCAGCCGCCCCAGCGCGATGTTGTCCGCGATGGTGCCGCGGAACAGGAACACGTCCTGCGACACGAAGGCGATGCGGTCGCGCAGCGAATGGGCCGACACGCCCGCGACGTCCTGCCCGTCCACCGCGATCACGCCCGCCTGCGGCTCGTGGAAGCGCTGGAGCAGGCTGACGACCGTGGACTTGCCTCCGCCCGAGGGCCCGACCAGCGCCACGGTGCGGTCGGGCTCGGCCACGAGGTCGAGGCCGCGCAGCACGGGCTCGTCCGCCCGGTAGGCGAAGGAGACGTCGCGCACCGTGATGCGGCCGCGCCCCACCGCGAGGCGGGGCTTGTCGGCTTCCCCCGCGTCGTCCAGCGGCTCGTCGAGCAGGTCGTAGATGAGCTGGGCGTTCACCAGCCCGTTCTGGAGGTCGAGGTTCAGCCGGCCCAGGCGCTTGGCGGGCTCGTAGGCCGACAGCATGGCGAGGATGAAGGAGAAGAAGGAGCCGGGGTCCGCGTGACCCACCGTGACGCGCCAGCTCCCGTAGAGCATCAGCACCGCCACCGCCACGCCGCCCAGCGTCTCGGTGACGGGGCTCGACATCGCGACCCCGTTGGCGACCCGGTTGGCGGCGCGCTCGACCTCCCGCACGGAGGCCGACATGCGCCCGCGCATGACCTCCTCCAGGTTGAAGGACTTGACGATGCGGATGCCCTGCACGGTCTCCTGGATCGTGTGCATGATCTGCGTCGAGCCGTCGAACTGCCGCCGCGACGCGGCCCGGATGCGCCGCATCAGCCGCCCGAGCAGCACGGCGCCGATCGGCATCAGCACCAGCATGGTGCCGGCGAGCACGGGGTCGTCGTAGACCATCACGGCCAGGAGCCCGAGCAGCGTCAGCGCGTCGCGGCCCGCCGAGGTGACGAGCAGTTGCAGCACGTCGCGCACGCTGTTGGCCGCGAGCGCCAGCCGCGCCATCAGGTCGCTGGAGTGCCGCGCCTGAAAGAAGGCCACCGGCTGGCGCAGCAGGTGGTCGTAGACGCGGGCCTGGATGGCGGCCACGATCCGGTTGCCGGTGCGCGAGGTGGTGACGAGCTGGGCGAAGGTCGCGACCCCGCGCACCACGTAGAGCACCATCACGGCGACGGCCAGCACGCGCAGGTGCCGGAAGCCGCCCGGCGCGTGGATGTCCATCATGCCGTTGACGATGGGGCGGAGCAGGAACACCGACAGCACGGTGGCGCCGGCCGCCAGCGCCATCATCAGGAGCGAGGTCGCGTAGGCGAGCCCGTGCTCGCGCCCGTGCTCGCTGAGCAGGCGCCGCACCAGGGCGAGGGACCGGTCGTCCCGCGCCGCGGGGTCGGGCGGTGTCCTGTCGGGCATGGGTCCCCCTAGCGGGCCGCCGCGGACGGTTCAAGGGGAAAGCGGCCCGTCCGCGGGGCCCGGGCGCCCTTGGGGCGCGGCTGTCGCATTGACGCCGCACCCTCCCCTCGCCATGTCGCCTCCATCCCGTGTCGAGCCGCGAGCCCGCCCCTTGCCCATTCCCCCATCCTCGGCCGAGGCCGCCCGCGAGGCGGCCGACTGGCGCCGCGACCTCCACCGCCACCCGGAACTCGGCTACGACCTGCCCCGCACCGCGGCCCTCGTGGCCGACCGCCTGCGGGCGTTCGGCTGCGACGAGGTCGCGACCGGGCTCGGCCGCACGGGGGTGGTGGGGCTGGTCCGCGGCAGGAGGGCGGGGGAGGGCGACCCGCGCGTGATCGCGCTCAGGGCCGACATGGACGCCCTGCCGATCACGGAGGCCGACGGGGCCCGACCCCACGCCTCCACCACGCCCGGCCGGATGCACGCCTGCGGCCACGACGGCCACACGGCCATGCTGCTCGGCGCGGCGAAGGCGCTCTGCGCCACGCGCGACTTCGCGGGCACCGCGGCGCTGGTGTTCCAGCCCGCGGAGGAGGGCGGGGCGGGCGCCAGGGCCATGCTGAACGACGGGCTGGTGGACCGGTTCGGCATCGCGGAGTTCTACGGCATGCACAACCTGCCCGGCCTCGCGGTGGGGCGGTTCAGCCTGCGCACCGGCCCCGTGATGGCCGCCACCGACCGGTTCGAGGTGCGGATCACCGGCCGGGGCGGTCACGCGGCCCAGCCGCACCTGTGCGCCGACCCGGTGCTGGCGGCCGCGCTGACGACCGTGGCCCTGCAAGGCGTCGCGTCGCGCAACGTCGACCCGCTCGACGCCTGCGTCTTGTCGGTCACGCAGCTGAACGCGGGGACGGCGGGCAACGCCGTCCCGCCCGAGGCCAAGCTGTCGGGCACCGTGCGCACGCTCCGGGCCGACACGCGCGACCTCGTGGAACGGCGGCTCCGCGAGGTCGCGGACGGCGTGGCGGCCGCGCAGGGCGTGACCGCAACCGTGACCTACGGGCGCGGCTACCCCGTCACGGTCAACCACCCCGGCCCCGCGATCCGCGCCGCCGAGGCCGCGCGGGCGGTCGCGGGCCCCGAGAACGTCGACGCCGCGATCCCGCCCTTCATGGGCGGCGAGGACTTCGCCTACATGCTGGAAGCCAGGCCCGGCGCCTTCATCTTCTGCGGCAACGGGGACAGCGCGGGGCTGCACTCCCCCCACTACGACTTCAACGACGAGGCGCTTCCGGCGGGGATCGGCTACTGGGTGCGTCTGGTCGAAACGGTCCTGGCCGCGTGACCGCGGGCCAACGCGGGCTTGCGCGAGACCGGCGCTCTGCTAAGCGCGGCGCTGGCCTTCAACGCGTTCGGTGACCCGTCATGATGATCCTGCGTTCCTCCCCAGCCTCGCCCTTCGCGCGAAAGGTCCGCATCGCGCTGGACGTGGTGGGGCTCGCGCCCGAGGTGCAGGTCTCGGACGCCGACACGACCAGCGAAACCGACGCCATCCGTCAGCAGAACCCGCTCGGCAAGATCCCGGCCCTGATCCTGGAGAACGGCACCGCGGTCTACGACAGCGCCGTGATCCTGGACTACCTCGACCACCTGTCGGACGGCGCGCTCGTCCCGGTCGAGCCCGCGGACCGGCTGCGGTGCCAGGTCCTGCAGGCGCTCGCCGACGGCCTGATGGAGGCGGCCCTGCTGATCGTCTACGAGGGGCGCTGGCGCCCGGACGCGGCGCTCCGCTCCGCGGCCTGGACCGATCACCAGGGTGGCAAGATCGCCCGCGCGCTCAAGGCTCTGGAAACCGGCCTGCCCGAAGGACCCGTCGACGCCGGCCAGATCGCGACGGCCTGCGCGCTGGGCTACCTCGACCTGCGGTTCGCGGGCGCGTGGCGCGCCACCCACCCGGGCCTGGTGGCCTGGCTGGACGCCTTCGCGGCGCGCGTGCCCGCGTTCGAGGCGACCCGGTTCCAGCCGCCCGCGGGGTGAGGCCGCCTGCCGCTCCCGCCGGGACGGGCGAGCGCGCTGCGGCCGGGTGCAGGTGGTCAAAACGGTATTGTCGGCCGGACATCAACGTAAGCCGAGCTTTACCAAGCTTTCACACTCGTTGGTCACGGTTCGGGCAGGGTCGCGCGGCGCGCAGCCCAAAGATTCTGCCAAGGAGTGACCATGAGTGAAGCAGCCCTGCTCCGCGCCCTCGCGGACAAGCTGGACCACCTCGAAGCCGTGACGGCCTTCCCCGCCGACGTCGCCGAACCCGGCGAGGTCACGGTGCAGTGGACGGAAGGCGCGGATCACGAGGGCTACGATGCGCTGAGCGAAGCCATCGGAACGCTCGTGGCCCAGCACTGGGGCGCCCTGCGCGCGCAGGTGCTGAAGCAGCGCGAAACCGACGTCCAGGCGGCGCGCGCGGCGCTCCGCGACGGCGGCGCTGCGCCGGAACGACCGTCGGCGATCTCGGCCAACGTCGAGGCGGCGCTGCGCAAGGTCGCGGGCTGACACGAAAAGGTCCTCCCCGCGCGCGGCGCGGGGAGGACCTCAGGGATCACATGGTCGTCGAACCGGGGGCGCCGCGCCCCGGGATCAGGCCGTCTGGGCGAGGACGTGCGTCGGGCGGACGGTGTCGGCGATGCCGCGGACCCGGCTCACGATGTCGGAGGCCCGCCAGGGTTTTGGGACGAAGCGCGCGCAGGCGGGCAGCGTCGTGGGGTTGACGAGCGGCCCGCCCGACGTGACCAGCACGCCGATCTCCGGCCAGCTCCGGCTCACGATGTCGACGAGGTCAAGGCCGTTCAGACGGCCCGGCATCTGCACGTCGGTGAACACCACCGCGGTTTCGCCGCCGTGGTCCTTGAGGTGGGCCAGCGCGTCGTCGGCGGTGGGAAACTCGATCACCGTGAACCCGGAGTCGGCGAGTTCCGTGACCGCGATCTCGCGCACCAGGAACTCGTCCTCGACCACGAGGACCGTGCAGGATTGGGGGGGTACGACGTGCTGGGTCATGGCTTTCGAACGGCGTGAACCGACCTCAGTTCCTCTAATTTTAGCAACCTAGTTAGCCGTACTTACCGCACCGTTACCGCACCCCACCGGCCCGGTGCCGTTTCGACCAAGGGGCGCGAACGTGGTTTACGGCCGCCGCAACAGGGCCGTTAACGCCCGGCGAGCGACCCGGTTCCGCTGCCGGCTCACATGGGAGAAGGATCGCCGATGACCGTGCTGGAAGACGCCGCGGCGGCGCTGCGCGAGGTCCTGTCGAGGCCGTTCCGCGCCGCGGCAGCCCGCATCGCGGGCCTGACGGTGCTGCTGCTCGTCACCGGCGGCGCGGGGCTGCACGGGTGGCTTTCAGGCCTCGCGCCGCCGTCCTGGGGCTGGGCCGCGACCGCGCTCAGCCTGGCCGAGGGGCTCGGGCTCGCGGTGGGGGCCGTGTTCCTGGTGCCGCCCGCCTCCGCGCTGGTGGCTGGCTTCTTCGTCGACGACCTGGCGGCGCAGGTTGAGCGCGACCTGGGGCTGCCCGGGGGGCGGCCGTTGCGCGCGGGCCGAGCCGCGTGGCTGTCGGCGCGCTTCGCCCTGCTCACCCTGGGCGTGACGACGCTGGCCCTGCTGCTGCTGCTCGTGCCCGGCGTCAACGCGGTGGCGTTCCTGGGCGCCAACGCCTACCTGGCGGGCCGCCAGTATTTTGAGTTCGCGGCGCTCCGCTTCAGGCCCGCGGACGAGGTCGAGGCGCTGCGGCAGGCGCACGCGGGCCGCGTGCTGCTCTACGGGCTGGCGATCGCGCTGCTGCTGTCCGTGCCGCTCCTCAACCTCCTCGCGCCCCTGTTCGGAACGGCGCTCATGGTGCGGCTGCACGCCAGGCTCGGGACCCCGCGGGCGAGCCGGATGACAGCGGCGGTCCGGCGTGGTTGAACCCTTGCCCTGACTCCACGAGCCGCCCACGAGCCGTTCCGCCATGCCCCTCCTGTCGCGCC
Organism: uncultured Lichenihabitans sp.; assembly: GCA_964243035.1. Classification (GTDB taxonomy): domain Bacteria; phylum Pseudomonadota; class Alphaproteobacteria; order Rhizobiales; family Beijerinckiaceae; genus Lichenihabitans. Next base: position 3,692 of record CAXTDZ010000002.1, on the reverse strand, counting down.
CCATCCGAGCCGGCGACCGCGTGTTCCTGGTCGACGGCTCGTCCTTCGTGTTCCGCGCCTACTTCCAATCGATCCGCCAGGACGCCAAGTACAACTACCGCTCCGACAAGCTGCCGACCGGCGCCGTTCGGCTGTTCTGCGCAAAACTGTTTCAATTCGTGCACGAGGGGGCGGGGGGCCAGTCGCCCACCCACCTCGCGATCATCTTCGACAAGAGCGAGAACTCGTTCCGGAAGGAACTCTACGAGCCCTACAAGAGCCACCGCGCCGAGCCGCCGGAGGACCTGGTGCCGCAGTTCCCGCTCATGCGCTGCGCGGTGCGCGCCTTCGGGCTGGAGCCCGTCGAGCAGGACACGTACGAGGCCGACGACTTGATCGCGACCTACGCGGGGCAGGCGCGGGCGGCGGGCGCCCAGGTGCTGATCGTGTCGGCCGACAAGGACCTGATGCAGCTCATCGGCCCGGGCGTGTCCATGTACGACCCCGCCTCCGGCGACCCCTCCAGGGCGGGCTCGCGGGCCGAGCGGATGATCGGCGTGCCGGAGGTGGTCGACTATTTCGGGGTGCCGCCCGAGAAGGTCGTGGACGTCCAGGCGCTCGCGGGCGACTCCACCGACAACGTGCCCGGGGCGCCGGGCATCGGGCTCAAGACCGCGGCCCAGCTCATCACCGAGTACGGCGACCTCGACGCGCTGCTCGCGCGCGCGGGCGAGATCAAGCAGCCCAAGCGCCGCGAGGTGCTGACCGACCCCGAGCGCGTGGCCCTGATCCGCACCTCCAGGACGCTGGTGACCCTGGTGCGCGACGTCCCCGTCGCGGTGCCGCTCGACGGCCTCGGCACCCACGCGCCCGACCCCCGCCAACTGATCGCCTTCCTGAAGGCGATGGAGTTCACCACGCTGAGCCGCCGCGCGGGCGAGGTCTACGGGGTCGACCCCGCCGGCGTCGACCCGGACCCCAACTTCCTCGGCTCGCTCGGCTGGCGCACGCGCAACGGCGACTACCGGGACGGCGACTTCCCCGTGGTCGCGGCGGCACCCAAGCCGCAGGCCCCGGAGGCGCCCGCCCCGGAGCATGAGGCCTCGGGCCCCGCGGCGCTCGCGGGAGTGCGGATCGCCGAGGGGCTCGCGACCGCCATCGACCGCGCGGCCTACCGCACGGTCACCACGCTGGACGCGCTCGACGCCGTGCTCGCGGCCGCGCGGGAGGGCGGCCTCCTGTCCGTCGACACGGAAACGACCTCGCTCGACCCGCGGCAGGCGGAGCTGGTCGGCATCGCGCTCGCGACCGCCCCGGGGCAGGCCTGCTACGTGCCGCTCGGCCACCGGTCGGAGGGGGAGGGCGGGCTGTTCGGCGGCGGCGACCTCGTGGCCGGCCAACTCGACCAAGCGAGCGTGCTGGAGCGGCTGAAGCCCGTGCTCGAAGCCCCCGGCGTGCTCAAGATCGCCCACAACATGAAGTACGACTGGGCGGTGTTCTCCCAGGCCGGCATCGCGGTGGGGCCCTTCGATGACACCATGCTGCTCTCCTACGCGCTCGACTCGGGCGTGAACGCGCTCGAAGGGCACGGGCTCGACGCGCTGTCCAAGCGCCACCTCGGCCACCAGCCGATCCCCTTTAAGGAGGTGGCGGGATCGGGCAAGGGCTTCATCGGCTTCGCGCGCGTCCCGATGGACAAGGCCACCGCCTACGCGGCCGAGGACGCCGATGTCGCGCTGCGGCTGTGGCGCGTGCTGAAAGCCCGGCTCGCCGCGGGGGCGGTCGCGACCGTCTACGAGACCCTGGAGCGACCCCTCGTGGTGCCGCTCGCCAAGATGGAGCTGCGCGGCATCCGCATCGACAAGGACATCCTGTCCCGCCTGTCGGGCGACTTCACCCAGAGCATGGCGCGGCTGGAAGCCGAGATCTACGAGCAGGCGGGCGAAACCTTCAACCTGGGCTCCCCCAAGCAGGTGGGCGACATCCTGTTCGGCAAGATGGGCCTGCCCGGCGCGCGCCGGACCCCTACGGGCGCCTGGTCCACCTCGGCGCGCGTGCTGGACGACCTGGCCGAGGACGGCAACCCCTTCGCGCGGCTGATCCTTGACTGGCGGCAGGTCTCAAAGCTCAAGCAGACCTACACGGACGCGCTGCCCACCTACGCGGACCCCGGCACCGACCGGGTCCACACCTCGTTCCAGCTCGCCGCCACCACGACGGGCCGCCTGTCCTCGTCGGAGCCCAACCTCCAGAACATCCCCGTGCGCAACGAGGCGGGGCGCAAGATCAGGCGCGCCTTCGTCGCGGCCCCGGGCTGCAAGCTCCTGTCCGCCGACTACAGCCAGATCGAGCTGCGCCTGCTCGCCCACGTGGCCGACCTGCCGCAGCTCAAGCAGGCCTTCGCGGACGGGCTCGACATCCACGCCATGACGGCCTCCGAGATGTTCGGCGTGCCGGTGGAGGGCATGCCGGGCGAGGTGCGGCGGCGCGCCAAGGCCATCAACTTCGGCATCATCTACGGCATCTCGTCCTTCGGGCTCGCCAACCAGCTCGGCATCGGGCGCGAGGAGGCGGGCGCCTACATCCGCACCTATTTCGAGCGCTTCCCCGGCATCCGGGCCTACATCGACGACACCAAGGCGACGGCGCGCGCCAGGGGCTACGTGACGACCATCTTCGGGCGGCGCTGCCATTACCCGCGCATCGCCGCCTCCAACCCCTCCGAGCGCGCCTTCAACGAGCGGGCCGCGATCAACGCGCCCATCCAGGGCTCGGCGGCCGACATCATCCGCCGCGCCATGGTCCGCATGGACGCGGCGCTCGGGGCCGAGAAGCTCGGCGCCCGGATGCTGCTCCAGGTTCACGACGAGCTGGTGTTCGAGGTGCCGGACGACGAGGTGGAGGCGAGCATCCCCGTGATCACCAGGGTCATGGTGGAGGCGCCGCACCCGGCCCTCACCCTGTCGGTGCCGCTCGCGGTGGAGGCGCGGGCCGCGGGCAACTGGGACGAGGCGCACTGAGCGGGCGGCCGGCTGCCGCCCTCCCGAACGAGCGGGGCTGCGGGCTCGACCTCACTCCACCTGCACTTCGCCCGCGGGGGCGAACACGCCGAGGTCGACCAGCGGCCTGGCCTCGACCGCGTCCGCCACCGCCGTCCCGTCCGCGAAGCCCATGAACCCGCCCAGCAGCCCGCGGCACTGCTTCAGCGCCGCGAAGGCCGCGCGGGCGTCCAGCGCGGTGCGCACCAGGGCCGGCACGTCGCGCGGGTGGCGCCACAGCGAGCGCAGCACGGCCGGGGCGTCCGTGCTGCCGTCCGGCCGCATGCCCACCGTGGCGGCGTGGGGCAGGCTCCGCTCGGCCGGGTCCGCCACGATGCGGACCGCCGCGAAGGGCACCCCGTGCTGGGCCGCGAGCCGCGCCGCGATGTGGGACTCCATGTCGACCGCCGCGGCCCGCGTGGCCCGGTGCAGCGCGGCCTTGCCGGCGGCCCCCGGCACCGGGCGGTCGACGCCGAAGACGTCCTCGACGCGGGCCTGGGGCAGGGCGCGCGCCAGGCGCTCCAGCCAGGCCGGGTCGGCCAGGAGGCGCGCCTCGCCGTCGTCCACCGAGCGGGCCAGCACGGCCTGCCCGGGCCGCAGGTGCGGGGCGAGCCCGCCCGCGATGCCGAAGCTGATCACCGCGCGGGCGCCGCGCGCCAGCGCGCCCTGGAGCAG
>CAXTDZ010000001.1:0-99355 GCA_964243035.1 uncultured Lichenihabitans sp. | reverse complement strand
GGCCTCGCGGACGCGTCCGCGGCGTCCGCATCCGGATCGGTCCGCTTCGGTGCCGTCGCGACCTGCCTCGGCGCCGCGGCCCTGTGCGCGGCGGGCCTGTTCGGGGCGGCCGGCTGCGCCGACCTCGCCGTCCTGGTCCCGGGCCTCGCCTACGCGGCCCTGGTCACCTGGGCCGCCGCGGCGCTGCGGGATGGGGAGCGGCTGCACCTGGCGCGGGTCGAACGGGGACGGCGGATCGCGGCCGATCTTGCGGGCGACGTGGTCCTGCGCTGCAACCGCAGCGGCTCCGTGCTGGATGCGGAAGGCGGCGCGGAGGGGCGGTCGGGCCTGCCGGTCCGCGCCCTGTTGGGACGCGGCGCCTTCGAGCGGGTCCACGTCGCGGACCGGCCCGCGTTCCTGAAGGCCTTCGGGGACGCGGCCGCGACCGGCGCCGTCGCCACCGCGCTCCTCCGGCTGCGGACCTCGACCGTCGACGCCGACGGCTCGACCCGTCGGGCCCCCGTCTTCACCTGGATCGAGCTGCGGGCGAGGCGCTGCGGGGGCGAGGGCGTCGCGGGCGACGAGGGGACCGTCGTCGCGGTGCTGCGCGACGCGTCCCACCGCGTCAGGCACGAAGCGGATGCCGAGGAGGCCCGCCGCGAGGCCGGCCGCGCGGGCGCCTGGAAGGACGCCTTCATCGCCAACGTGAGCCACGAGCTGCGGACGCCGCTCAACGCGATCATCGGCTTCTCCGAGATCCTGGCCGACCCCGCCATCGCGCCCCGCGACCCCGCCAAGCAGCGGGAATACGCGGGGATCGTGGTGACCTCGGGCCAGCACCTCCTGTCGGTGGTCAACAGCCTGCTCGACCTGTCGAAGATCGAGGCGGGCCGCTTCGAGCTCACCCCCGAGGCCTTCGACGTGCCGGCGCTGATCCAAGGGTGCTGCGACATGGTGGGGCTGCAGGCCGAGCGCGGCGGCGTCACCCTTCGCCACGAGCGCTCCGGTCCGGCGCCCGAGGTCGTGGGCGACGCGCGCGCGTGCCGGCAGATCGTCTTGAACCTCCTGTCCAACGCCCTGAAGTTCACCGAGCGGGGCGGACGCGTCACCGTGGGCGTCCGCGCGCGGGGCGCCGCGGTGGTGCTCGCGGTGGAGGACACCGGCATCGGCATTCCGTCCGCCGACCTCGGCCAGGTCGGCGACGCCTTCTTCCAGAGCCGCGCGGGACACGACCGCAGCCAGGGGACGGGCCTCGGCCTTTCCGTGGTGCGCGGGCTCGTGGGCCTGCACGGGGGCCGCATCGCGATCGCCAGCGCGGTCGGGGAGGGGACGCGGGTGGAGGTTCACCTGCCGCTCGACTGCCGCGTCGCGCGCGGCACCGGGGCGGCCGTCCCCATCGACATCGCCCAACGCCCGGGACGGGACGGCTTCGCGCCGCCGCCCGGCCAAGGAAGGATGCAGAGACTTGCGTGACCTCGCGATTTCGCGCCCGGCGAGCCCGGGCAGGGCCCGGCCGCGCAAGCGCCAGGGCGTGTTCGCCCGCCTGCGGGGGTTTCGGCACTGGGGCGCGGTCCGGCGCTACGGCACCCGCGCGGTGCTGTGGCCCGGCTTCGCGGCCCTGATGGCCGTGATCGTGCTCAACGCGACCGCGTTCCAGACCGGCCACCATCCCGCGCCGCTGGTGCCCGTGGCCTCCGAGCCGGCCGTCCCGGCCCCGCAGTCCCGGGTCGCGCTCGACGACGACGCCCAACCCGCGGCAGCCCCGCGCGCGCCCGCGGCACCTGCAGCTGCGGTGGTCGAGCCGGCGCCCGTCCCGCCGCGTCCGGACGGCATCGCGCAGGTGCTTCGGCCCGCGGCCCGGCAGGCCGCGGCCCACGAGGCCAAGCCGGCCCGCGAGCGTCTCGCCAAGGCGGCCGAGCAGCCGAAACCCGGCGCCTCCGCTCCCAAAGCCCTCGACCGCCAGCGGCTGGCCGCCATGATGGGTGCCGCGAGCAAGGGGCGGGCGCTGGCCACGACCGCGAACTGATCCGAGTCGTGGACCGCCTCCGTTCCGACTTCTGGGTGGCGGCCTACCTCCGCGCCGCCGGCTCGGCGGACCAGGTCGCGGTTCTGCGCCGGCGCGGCGCCGCGGAAGCAGGCGCGATCCTGGTGAAGGTGGATCGTCTGGACGGAACGGCCGCGCTCTACGGACCCGCGCCGCAGACCGCCTTCGCGGGCCGCGCGACCGACCGGCTGTTCGTCCGCCTGCACGGGCCCGAAGCCGTGCCCGTCGCGGACGTCGAGACCAAGCTCGCGGCCGAGCTTCGCTTCGACCCGGACCTGTGGGTCGTCGAGGTGGAGGACCGGGCGGGGCACCACCGGCTCGACCTCGCCGAGCCGTGACGGCTCACTGTCCGCGCCGGGCCGCGGTCGCGAAGCGGACCGCCTCCTCGGCGGCGCGGACCAGGGCGCGCGCCTTGTTGGCGCATTCGGCGTCCTCGGCTTCCGGCACCGAGTCGTAGACCACGCCCGCGCCCGCCTGCACGTGCATGACCCCGTCCTTGATCACGGAGGTGCGCAGCACGATGCAGGTGTCCATCTCGCCACCCGCCCCGAAATAGCCGATGCAGCCCGCGTAGATGCCGCGCTTCTCGCGCTCAAGCTCGTCGATGATCTCCATGGCGCGCACCTTCGGGGCGCCCGACACCGTGCCGGCCGGGAAGCCCGCGGCCAGCGCGTCGATGTTGTCGCGGCCCTGCCCGAGCCGACCCACCACGTTGGACACGATGTGCATGACGTGGCTGTAGCGCTCGATCCCGAAACTCTCGGTGACCGTCACGCTGCCGAGCTCGGCCACCCGGCCCACGTCGTTGCGGCCGAGGTCGAGCAGCATCAGGTGCTCGGAGCGCTCCTTCGGGTCGGCCAGGAGGTCGGCTTCGAGCGCCTTGTCGCGCTCGGGCGTGTCGCCGCGCGGGCGCGTGCCCGCGATGGGGCGGATCGTCACCTCGCCCTCGCGCACCCGCACCAGGATCTCGGGGCTGGAGCAGCAGATCTGGAATCCGCCGAAGTCCAGGTAGGACAGGAAAGGGGAGGGGTTGACGCGGCGCAGCGCCCGGTAGAGCGCGAAGGGCGGCAGCGCGAAAGGCGCCGAGAAGCGCTGGCTCAGCACCACCTGGAACACGTCGCCCGCGCGGATGTATTCCTTGGCGCGCCCCACCATGTCGAGGAAGGCGGGCGTGCCCGTGTTGGACACCGGCGGGGCCGCGGCGAGCCGCGGGTCGGCCTCGGGCGGCCGGTGGGCGAGGGGACCTTCCAGCACGGCCACCGTCGCGTCGAGACGGTCGAGCGCCGCCGCGTGGGCCGCGCGGGCCGAAACCCCTGGCCGTGGCCGCACGGGGGTCACCACGGTGATCTCGTCCCGCACGGAGTCGAACACCACCATCAGGGTGGGGCGGATCATCACCGCGTCGGGCACGCCGATCGGGTCCGGCTTGGCGGGCTGGAGCCGCTCCATGTGGCGGACCATGTCGTAGCCGAGATAGCCGAACACGCCCGCCGCCATCGGCGAGACGCCGGAAGCCCCGGGGATGGCGGACTCCGCCAGCAGCGCGCGCAGGGCGTCGAGCGGCTTTCCGGGGCAGGGCTCGAAGCGGCCGCGGCCGGACAGGGCGTCGCGGTCGATCTCGGACCGCTCGCCGGTGCACCGCCAGACCACGTCGGGGTCGAAGCCGATCATGGAATAGCGGCCCCGCGCGGCCCCGCCCTCCACCGACTCCAGGAGGAAGATGTTGCCCCCGTCCCGTCCCGCCGACAGTTTCAGGAAGGCCGAGACGGGCGTCTCCAGGTCGGCCACCAGCACGGCCGACAGCAGGCACGGCCGCCCCGCCTCGTAGTCGCGCGCGAAGGATCCCGACTCGCGCGGGAGGTCCGGCGCGCTCACGAGCCGACCGCGGCCCTGAACGCCTCCGGGTTCACGCGGACGTTGAGCTTGCCTTCCATCGCGGTCAGCGTGGAGCCGATCAGGTCCTCGGCGAGCCACGACTGGTACTGGTCGTTCATCTGCTTGGTCTGCGGCGCGTCGGCGTCGAGCGCCGGCACGACGCTGCCCAGCGTCTTGAACACGATCCGCGCTCCCGCCTCGCCCGCGGCCGAGCCCGCGCGCCCGGCCGGCGCGCCGAACGCGGCGGTGGCGAGCGCCTGGCCGACGCCCGTGCCCCCCGACCGGCGCACGTCGGCCACGTGGGCGAGCGGCAGGCCGAGGTCGGCCGCGACCTTCTCCATCGTCTCGCCCCCGTCGACCGCCTTGACGAGGTCTTCGGCCTTCTTGGCGAGCAGGGTCGCGGTCTCGGCGTCGCGCCACTGCGCCTCGACCTCGGCGCGGACCTCGTCGTAGCCGCGGGCCCGGGCGGGCTCGATCCCCGCCACCTCGTAGTAGACCGCGCCGCCGTCCGGCGCGCTCACGGGGTCGTTGTCGACCCCGACGTCGGACGCGAAGGCGGCCTTCAACAGCGCGGGCCCGTCCGGCAGGTCCAGGGCGGCGCCGTCCTTGCCCTTGCCGGAGGCGTCCACGGCGTCAACGGCGCGGGTGTCGAGGCCGACGGCCTTGGCGGCCTCCGCGAGGCTCTTGCCGGCGTCGCGCGCGGCGTCGACCTTGCCGCGCAGGTCGCGGACCGCGCTTCCCGCGTGCTGGCGCGCGAGCTCGTCGCGAAGCTCGCCCGCCACCTCGGCCAGCGGCTTGACGGAAGCGGGCTGGACGTCGACCACGTGGACGATCGTCGCCCCGAACGCGTTCTTGATCGGCTCGCTCGTCCCGTTCGCGGGCAGCTTGAACGCCGCCTCCGCCACGGGCTTCTCGTAGACTTGCGCCTCCGTGACGCGGCCGAGGTCGGTGTCCTTGTCCGCCAGCTTCCGCTCGGCCGCGAGGTCGGCGAAGCTGGTGCCCGACTTGACGCGCGCGGAGGCGGCCTCGGCCTCCGCCTCCGAGGGGAACACGATCTGCTGCAGCGTGCGCGTTTCCGGCTCGGTGAAGCGCGCGGGTTTGACCCGGTCGTAGAGCGCCTGAACATCGCCGTCCGACACGTCGCCGGGTTTCGCCACGGTGGCGGGCAGCACCGGCAGGATGACGAGCCTGCGGTATTCGGGAGCCCGGTAGGTCGCGGCGCGGTCATCGAAGAATTTTTTGAGCGCGGCCGGGTCGGGCTGGGGCAGGGCGCCGGCAGCGGCGGGCGGCAGCACGACCTCGTCCAGGCTCCGCGTTTCCTCGCCGAACCGGTGCAACTGGTCGACCGCCGCCTGCGGCACCGCGAGATTGCCCACCAGGCCCTGGACGAGCTCCTGCCGCAGGTAGTTGGCGCGCTGCTCGCGGATGAACTGCTGTTCCGTCAACCCGTTCTCGCGCAGCAACCCGTCGAACTGGGCGCGGTTGAAGGTCCCGTCCGGGCCCTTGAACGAGGGGTCGTCCAGGATGGAGCGGGCCACCTGCCCGTCGGAGATCGAGAGGCCCAGCGCCTTGGCCTGGTTGTCGAGCACGGCCTCCGACACCAGCCGCGACAGCACCTGCGTGTCGAGCCCGAACTGGTGGGCCTGCGCGGCCGTGATGGGCTGCCGCGTCCGCTCCTGGAGGCGTTGCAGCTCCGCCTGGTAGGCCTGCCGGAACTGGTCGGCCGTGACCGTGGTGCCCCCCACCGTCGCGAGCTGGTTGGCGTTGAAGCCGTTGAACACCGGCCCGATGCCCCAGATCACGAAGCTCACCATGATGAGCCCCATCACGATCGCCGCGACGGCCTTGCCGGGCTTGCTGTTCTGAAGGCCGCGCAGGCTGTCGAGCATGGGACGTCGAGGGTTCGGAAAGGAGGGCGGCCTGGGCGGCCGGCGCGGACGCACTATAAGGAGAGGGGGACCGGCGCGCAACGCGAGCCGGTCTCCACCCAACCCCGCGCAGCGAGCTCGCCCATGGATCACGTCAACCTCGGCGCGACCGGCTTGAAGGTGTCGCGCCTCTGCCTGGGCTGCATGACCTACGGAGAGCCGGAGCGGGGCAACCACCTGTGGACCCTGCCGGAGGGGGAGAGCAGGCCCTTCATCAAGCGCGCGCTCGACCTCGGCCTCACCTTCTTCGACACCGCCAACGTCTACTCGGCCGGCTCCAGCGAGGAGATCGTCGGCCGGGCGCTGCTCGACTACGTGCCGCGGCACGCGATCGTGCTCGCCACCAAGGTCCACGGCGCCATGCGCGAGGACGCCAACGGCCGCGGCCTGTCCCGCAAGGCGATCATGGCCGAGATCGACGCGAGCCTGAAACGCCTCGGCACCGACTTCGTGGACCTGTACCAGATCCACCGCTTCGACCCCCACACGCCGGTGGAGGAGACGCTCGCGGCGCTGACCGACGTGGTGCGGGCCGGCAAGGCGCTTTACGTGGGAGCGTCCTCCATGCACGCCTGGCAGTTCTGCCGCGCCCTCTACCTCGCCGACCGGCACGGCTACGCGCGCTTCGCGTCCATGCAGAACCACTACAACCTCATCTACCGCGAGGAGGAGCGCGAGATGATGGCGCTGTGCGTGGCCGAGGGCGTCGGCGTCATCCCGTGGAGCCCCTTGGCGCGGGGGATGCTGGCGCGGCCCTGGCAGGACCGGTCCGCCACCAGGCGCGCCGAAACCGACGAGTTCGGCAAGACGCTCTACAAGCCGGACGACAAGCCCGTGGTGGACGCGGTGGAACGGATCGCGGCCGCGCGGGGGGTGCCGATGGCGCAGGTGGCGCTCGCCTGGCTGCTGGCCCAGCCGGGCGTGACGGCGCCCATCATCGGCGCCTCGAAGCCCCACCACCTCGACGACGCCGTGGCGGCGCTCGCCCTAAAACTCGACGCGGACGAGATCGGGGCGCTCCGCTCGCCCTACGTCCCGCACGCGGTCGCGGGTTTCGCCTGACCGGGTTCGGCCGCGGATCGGGGATTTCTGACGCCATTGCAATCACCCGGCCCCTGCGTATAGTCGCGCGCCTCACGAACCGGGCCCGGCTCCCGCCGGACCCTGGAGTATGTCCGCCTTGTTCACCCCGGCCTTCGCCCAGTCGTCCGTCCTGTCGGGCGGCGGCTCGGACATCATCCTGCAGATGGCCCCGTTCGCGGCCATCCTGGTCATCATGTACGTGCTGATCCTCCGGCCGCAGCAGAAGAAGGCCAAGGAGCACCGCGACCTCGTCGCCAACGTGCGGCGCGGCGACACGGTGGTGACGACCGGGGGGCTGATCGGCCGCGTCACCAAGGCCACCGACGCGGCCGAGATCGAGCTGGAGATCGCCGCCAACGTGCGCGTCCGCCTGATGCGCGGCATGATCTCCGAGGTCCGCGCCAAGGGCGAGCCCGTGAAGGAGGTTCCCGTCAAGGCGTGACGGTTTTCGCCGCCGCCACGGGACCAGAGCAAAGCCGATGATGCGTTTCGCGACCTGGAAGATCGTCTCGATCCTTTTGGGCACCCTCGTGGCCGTGCTGCTGGTCGTCCCCAGCCTGCTCCCACCCGACGCGCGCGACGCCCTGGTGCGCGGCGCCCCGTCCTGGCTGCCGACCCGCAGCATCGTGCTGGGGCTCGACCTCCAGGGGGGCGCCCACGTCCTGCTCGAAGTGGACGCAAACGAGGTCGCCCACACGCAGGTCGAGGGCCTGCGCGACGACGTGCGCCGGGCGCTCCGGGAGAACAACGTGCGCGTCACGGGCGGCGTGGGCATGCAGGCGCGGGGCGTGCAGCTGCGCGTGCCCGACGCGGCCGACCGCGACAAGATCGTCCCGAAGCTGCGCGCCCTGGCGCAGCCGATCGGCTCCAGCCTCACGGGCGCGGTCTCGTCCTTCACGGTGTCGCAGGGCGACGACGGGCTGATCCAGCTCGCGCTGACCGACGCGGGCACGCAGGACCGCGTCCGTCGCGCCGTCGACCAGTCGATCGAGGTGCTGCGCCGCCGCGTCGACGCGCTGGGCACCACCGAACCCAACATCCAGCGCGTGGGCGAGGACCGCATCGTGGTGGAGGTGCCGGGGCTCCAGGACACGCAGCGCCTCAAGGACATCCTGGGCACAACCGCCAAGCTGGAGTTCCGCTTCGTGGCCAACCCCGGCGCCAGCCCCGGCGACGTCGAGGACCTGCCCAACTACGACCCCAAGGAATCTGGCATCACCCCGGTCGAGAGGCAGGTGATCGTGCAGGGCGAGGACCTGACCGACGCGCAGGCGGGCTTCAACGGGCAGTCCGGCCAGCCGGTGGTCAACTTCCGCTTCAACCTGCGCGGCGGCCAGGCGTTCGGGCAGGCCACCTCCGAGAATGTCGGGCGCCGCTTCGCGATCGTGCTCGACAACAAGGTCGTGTCCGCGCCGGTGATCCGCGGCCCGATCCCGGGCGGGCAGGGCGAGATTTCGGGCGGCTTCACCACGCAGCAGGCCAACGACCTGGCCGTGCTGCTGCGCGCGGGCGCGCTGCCCGCCAAGCTCACGGTCGTGGAGGAGCGCACGGTGGGCCCCGGCCTCGGGCAGGACTCGATCAACGCGGGGCGGATCGCCTTCTACGTGGCGTCCCTCCTGGTGCTCACCTACATGCTCACCACCTACGGCATCTTCGGGGTGTTCGCGGACGTGGCGCTGGCGGTCCACATCCTGCTGATCTTCGCCGCCATGGTGCTGCTCGGCGCCACCCTCACGCTGCCTGGCATCGCGGGCATCGTGCTCACCATAGGGCTCGCGGTGGACGCCAACGTGCTGATCTACGAGCGCATCCGCGAGGAGGCCCATTCGGGCCGCTCCATCCTGCAGTCGCTCGACTCGGGCTTCAAGCGCGCCTTCGCGACCATCATCGACTCCAACGTCACCATGTTCGTGGCGGCGCTGATCCTGTACCTGTTCGGCTCGGGGCCGGTGCGCGGCTTCGCGGTGTCGCTGGGCCTGGGGATCCTCACGTCCGTCGTCACCGCGGTGACGATGACGCGCATGATGATCGCGGTCTGGTACCGGGCCAAGCGCCCGACCGTGCTGCCGATCTAGGGGAGGCGAACCCGTGAAGCTGCTGCGCCTCGCACCTGAGAAGACGAACTTCGGCTTCATGCGCCTGCGGCGGGTGAGCTATCCGTTCTCGGCGGTGATGTCGATCGTCTCCGTGCTGATGTTCATCTTCGTGGGGGTGAACTTCGGCATCGACTTCGCGGGCGGCACGCTGCTCGAATTGCGCGCCAAATCCGGCGCGGCCGACCTGGCGCAGCTCCGCAAGGTGGGCGAGGGGCTCGGGATCGGCCACGTGGAGGTGCAGGGCTTCGGCCAGCCCTCGGACGCGACCCTGCGCTTCGGCCTGCAGGGGGGCGGCGCCCCGGCCCAGGAGGGTGCGGTCAACCGGATCAAGGGCGCGCTCGCCGACACCTACGACTTCCGCCGTGTGGAGGTGGTGGGGCCGCGCGTGTCGGGCGAGCTCGTCCAGTCGGGCACGCTGGGCGTCGTGGTGTCGATCTTCGCGGTGCTGCTCTACCTCGCGTTCCGCTTCGAGTGGCAGTTCGCGGTGGGCGCCGTGATCGCCACCATGCACGACCTGCTGCTGACGGTGGGGTTCTTCTCCGTCACGCAGCTGGAGTTCAACACGACCTCGATCGCCGCCATCCTGACCATCGTGGGCTACTCGCTCAACGAGGCCGTGGTGGTGCTCGACCGCATCCGCGAGGTCATGCGCAAGTACAAGCGCATCTCGACCGCCGAGATGATCGACATGTCGGTCAACGCCGTGCTGCCCCGCACCATCATGACCGCCACCACCGTGTTCCTGGCCCTGCTGGCGCTGGTGTTCTTCGGCGGCGAGGTGATCAAGAGCTTCTCGCTCGCGATGATGTGGGGGATCTTCGTGGGCACCTATTCGTCGGTGTTCATCTGCTCGCCCATCCTGATCTACCTGGGCGTGCGGACCAACGCGCGCGAGGCCGCGAGCCCCGCCCAGGCCACCGCGCCGCCCGCCGGCAAGACCAAGGCCACGGCCTGACGGGCCCGCGCCAGGAGCCTCGACCATGGCGGAGCAGCGCGACGGCTTCGTGCCCGGCAGCCACCTCATCGACGCCTACGGGAGCGGCGGCTTCCGCTTCGCGGGCCTGTCGCACAAGGGCTCGCTGATCGTCACCGCGCAGGGCGTCCACGCCTGGGCCGCGGCCCGACCGGCCGACATCACGGCCGCGTCGCTCCAGCCCGTGTTCGACGCGCCCGCGGGATCCATCGAGCTGCTGCTGGTGGGCACCGGCACCGACCTGGTGCGGCTGGCGGGACCGCTCCAGGCCAGCCTGAAGCGGGCCGGCATCCGCTTCGACCCGATGGCGTCGGCCGCGGCGGCCCGGACCTACAACGTGCTCGCCTCCGAGGGGCGCCGGGTCGCGGCCGCCCTGCTCGCGGTGCCGTGACGCGGGTGGCCAGCCTCGCCGAGCACTACGCGCACTGCGAGTCCCACGTCCGCGAGGGTGACCGCGACGCGTGGCTGTCCATCCTGTTCGCGCCCGTCGGCAAGCGCCCCCACCTCCACGCGTTGCACGCCTTCTTCCTCGAAGTCCTTCACGTGCGCGACCGCGTCCGGGAGGCGCTCGCGGGCGAGCTGCGCCTCCAGTGGTGGCGCGACGCGGTCGCGGGCGAGGCCCGCGGCGACGTCTCGGCCCACCCGGTCGCGGCGGCGCTGCTCGACACGGTCGCGCGGTGCCGGCTGCCGCGCGACGGGCTGACCGACTACGTCGAGGCGCACCGCTTCGATCTCTACGACGACCCCATGCCGACGCTGCACGACTGGGAAAGCTATTGCGAGGCGACCGCCGCGACCGAGATCAGGCTCGCCTCGACGGTCCTGACCGAGCGCGTGGAGCCGGGCGGCATCGCGGCCGCGTCGCACGCGGGGGCCGCGCTGAGCGTCGCGCGGCAGGTGACCGGGCTCGGGCTCGGCCGCCGCACGCCGGTCTTCCTGCCCGCGGACCTGCTCGAACGCCACGGCGTGCCGCCGGGCGCCGTCGAGGCCGGGCAGATGACGAAAGCCGTGCGCGAGGCGCTCGCCGACATGCGCGGCATCGCGCAGTTGCACCTCGACGCGCTCGCCCGTCAGGCCGGCACGATCGACCCCGCCGCGCGCCCGGCCTTTCTTCCCGCGAGCCTCGTCGCGCCCACGCTCGCCCTGGGCGACCGCGCGGGCGCCGACCCGTTCGCGGCGCCGCTCGTGCTGCCGCGCTGGCGGCGGCAGTGGGTGCTGTGGCGCGCGAGCCGCCGGGACTTCCCCGGGTGAGGCCTGTGCCGGGGGGTGACGCGGCCGAGCCGGCCCTCATCGGCTCGGCCGAGGTGGAGGCGCGTTTGGCGGCGTGGCGCGCGGGGGAGCCGCGTTTCGCGGCTTCGGCCGCCCGCTACCCCGATCCCCTGCGCGCGCTGCGCCATTTCGGCCTGCAGTGCTGGGGCGACGGCGACCCCGACCTCGCGCGCGAGGCGTTCGAGGCCGCGGCGTCGCTGGCGCCGCACGAGGCCGTGCTGTGGCGCGACTGGGCCGGCGCGCTCCAGGCGCTCGGGCGGAACGCCGAGGCCGAGCCCTGCCTGCGCGCCGCGCTCGCGCGCGACCCCGCGCGGGCGGACACCTGGGTGACGCTCGCGTCCCTGCGGCAGGGCGCGGGCGATCCGGACGGCGCGGAGGCGGCCTTCCGCAACGCGCTCGCCGCCGACCCGACCCTCGCCGCCGCGCAGTTCGGCCTCCGGATGCTGTTCTTCGGTCAGCGCCGCCTGGCCGAGGCCGCGGACGCCTTGCGCGCCGCGGTGGCGCACGGGGCCCGCGACGCCGTCGCGCTGGTCTGCCTCGGCCACGCGCTCTACCTGACGGGGGCCTTCGCCGAGGCGGCGGACGCCTTCGCGGGCGCCGCGCGGCAGGCCCCGCTCGATCCCCCTGCCCGGCGGCGGCACGCCCACGCGGTGCTCGCGGCGCGGCTGATCGCGGACGCCGTGGAACCCGCGCTCGGGGCCTACCGCGCCGCGCTCGGGTCCGAGCCCGACGACGAGACGGACGCGCTCCGCAAAGCCTTTGGCGTGCTGAGCGGCTTCGGCCACGGGCGCGCCGCGGGGTCGGCGGGCGAGGAGCTGCTGCGCCGCCACCCCGGCGACCCCGTCCAGCGCTACCTGCTCGACGCGGTGCGGGGCACGCCGCTCGACCGGGCGCCCGACGACTACCTCGAATCCTTCTTCGACGGCTTCGCGGCCGTGTTCGACCACCAGCTCGTGACCGTGCTGCGCTACGACGTGCCCGCCGCGCTGGCGGACATGCTGGCGCGCCACCGGCCGCGCAGCGCGCGCGGGCTCGACCTCGGCTGCGGCACGGGGCTGGCCGCCCCCCATCTCGGACCGCTGTGCGACCGGCTCACCGGTGTGGACATCTCGCGCGCCATGCTCGATCGCGCGGCGGGTCGCGGCCTCTACGCAGACCTTACCAAGGCGGAGGCCGTGGCCTACCTCCGGGGCCACCCGGACAGCGTCGACTGCGTGTTCGCGGCCGACCTCCTGGTCTACCTGGGCGACCTCGCGCCGCTGATGATGGCCGCCGCCGCCGCGTTGCGCCCCGGCGGCGTGCTGCTTGCCAGCGTCGAAACCGCGCCGGACGGGACCTGGACGCTGCTGCCCTCGGGCCGCTTCGCCCATGCGCCGGCCTACGTCGAGGTTGTCGCGCGCGACCTGTTCGAGGCGTTGGACCGCCGGTCGGTGGTCCTCCGCCTCGAAGCCAACCGGCCCGTGGACGGGCTGCTGCTCGCGCTGCGGCGGCGCTAGCGGTCCGATCCCGTGACCGCCGGCAGGTCCGGCCGGGCGCCCCATTCCGACCACGACCCGTCGTAGATCCTGGTTCCAGGGTGGCCCGACGCCTCCAGCGCCAGGGCCACGAGGGCGGCCGACAGGCCCGAGCCGCAGGTCGCGATCACCGGCCTGGCGGGGTCGACCCCGGCCTCGGCCAGCAGGGCGGCGACGGCCGCCGGATCCCGCAGGCGGCCGTCTTCCACCAGCGCGTCGAAGGGCAGGTTGCGGCTGCCCGGCATGTGGCCGGGGCGAAGGCCCGGCCGGGGTTCGGGGGTCTCGCCCCGGAAGCGCGCGGCCGGCCGCGCGTCCACCACCTGCGCGGTTCCCTGCTCCAGCGCGGCCTGGACGGCGCGCCAGTCCGCCGCGGCCGCGGGATCGAGGTGGGCGCGGAACAGCGCCGACGGGCGGCCGCCGGGCTCGCCCGAGGCGAGGGGGCGCCCCTCGGCCCTCCAGCGCGGCAGCCCGCCTTCGAGCAGCGACACGCGCCCGGCTCCGAAGGCGCGGAACGTCCAGCGCACGCGCGGCGCCGAGAACAGCCCCGCGCCGTCGTAGACCACGAGGTGCATCGCGTCCGACAGGCCGAGGGCGCCCACCGCCGCGGCGAAGTCGGCGGCCGAGGGCAGCATGTGGGGCAGGGGGCTCGCGCGGTCCGCGACCTGGTCCAAGTCGAAGAACACCGCGCCGGGGACGTGAGCTTCGACGAACTCGGCGCGGGGGTCGCGGTTGGCGGTGGGAAGGTGCCAGGACCCGTCGACGACCGCGACGTCGGGGTCGTCGAGGTGCCCGGCGAGCCAGGCGGTGGACACGAAGGGCGAGGCGGCGTCGGGCATCCGGGCGGGGTCCAGGCGAGAGATCGTGGGGCCCCGTATAGCGCGACGCCGGGCCGGCGCGGAACCGCCGCCGGTTTCCAACGCCCCGGACCTGGTCTAGAAGGCGGGCGCAACGGCTTACCCAGCGAGGCACGAGGGCCATGACCGCGATCGTCGACATCCACGCCCGGGAGATCCTGGACAGCCGCGGCAACCCGACGATCGAGGTCGAGGTGCTGCTGGAGACGGGTGTTCTGGGGCGCGCCGCGGTGCCCTCGGGCGCCTCCACCGGCGCCCACGAGGCCGTGGAACTGCGCGACGGCGACAAGGGCCGCTACGGCGGCAAGGGCGTGCTGAAGGCGATCGGCAGCGTGGCCGAGATCGCCAAAACCCTGGCCGACGTGCCCGTCGAGGAGCAGGTGAAGCTCGACCGCGCGATGATCGCGCTGGACGGCACGCCCAACAAGGCCCGGCTCGGCGCCAACGCGATCCTGGGCGTGTCGCTCGCCTGCGCGCGCGCCGCGGCCGAGGAGGTTGGCCTGCCGCTCTACCGCTACGTGGGCGGCACGCAGGCCCACGTCCTGCCCGTGCCGATGATGAACATCCTGAACGGGGGCGCCCACGCCGACAACCCGATCGACTTCCAGGAGTTCATGGTCCTCCCCGTGGGCGCGGACAGCCTGCGCGAGGCGGTGCGCTGGGGTTCCGAGGTGTTCCACACCCTGAAGTCCGCGCTCAAGAAGGCCGGGCAGAACACCAACGTGGGCGACGAGGGCGGCTTCGCGCCGAACCTGCCCTCGGCGGAAGCCGCGCTCGACTTCTGCGTGGACGCGATCACCAGGGCGGGCTTCAAGCCGGGGCAGGACATCGTGCTCGGCCTCGACTGCGCCGTGACCGACTGGTTCAAGGACGGGCAGTACCACTACGAGGGCGAGGGGGTCGTCCGCTCGATCGAGCAGCAGGTCGACTACATCGCCAAGCTGGTCGCGGCCTACCCGATCGCCACCGTCGAGGACGGCATGGCCGAGGACGACTGGGCCGGCTGGAAGCTCCTGACCGACCGGATCGGGGCCACCTGCCAGCTCGTGGGCGACGACGTGTTCGTGACCAACACGAACAGGCTCGCGCGCGGCATCGGGGAAGGCTCGGCCAACTCCCTGCTCGTCAAGGTCAACCAGATCGGCTCGCTGACCGAGACCCTGGAGGCCGTCGACATGGCGCACCGGGCAGGCTACACGGCCGTGATGTCGCATCGCTCGGGCGAAACCGAGGACGCCATCATCGCGGACCTCGCGGTCGCGACCAACTGCGGGCAGATCAAGACGGGGTCGCTCGCCCGCTCGGACCGGCTCGCCAAGTACAACCAGCTGATCCGCATCGAGGAGATGCTGGGGAGCGAGGCGCGCTACGCCGGACGCGGGGCGCTCAGGGCGCTGAAGCCCGCGACCTGACCCGTTAACCGGATGGCTACCGCGGCGGCGTTAACCTCGTCGCCATGGTGGTTCGAACGCGACTCGGGGCGGTCCTCACGCCGCTGCTCTTCTACGCCCTGTCGGGCGTGGCCTCGGCCTATTTCATCGAAACCGCGGTGAACGGCGAGCGCGGCCTCAAGACCAAGGAAGAGTTCCGCCGCGAGATCGCGGCGGTGACGGCCGACCTCGACGCCCTCAAGGCGGATCGCGCCCAGTGGGAGCACCGCATCAACCTCCTGCGGTCGGAGGCGATCGACCAGGACCTGCTGGCCGAGCAGGCGCGGGCCAAGCTCGACTACGTCGACCCGCGCGACCTCGTGGTCTTCGACGCCACCGCGACCCGTCCGGCCCCGGCAAAATAGCATCGCTGCCCTGCACGGGGCGCTATGCTGCGTTGCGACATCCAGGGGCGGAGATTGCGTGGGGCTTTTCAACGGCTTAGTTGCCGCGGGCGCGACCGCTTGCCTATAGCTTTTGCCCATCGTCTCATTTAGCGTTTCCACGTGATCGACGCGTCGACGGGCTCAAGCCCGGGCGTAGAACCTTCGCGAGGAAACCGCCTTGGCCACACCCAACGCAGCCCTGTCCAACGTCGCGACCTTCACCAAGGACGAGGAGCTCGCGGCCTACGACTCGATGCTGATGATCCGCCGGTTCGAGGAGAAGGCGGGGCAGCTCTACGGCATGGGCGTGATCGGCGGCTTCTGCCACCTCTACATCGGCCAGGAGGCCGTGGTGGTGGGCATGCAGATGGCCTCCAAGCCGGGCGACAAGGTGATCACCGGCTACCGCGACCACGGCCACATGCTGGCCTGCGGCATGGACCCTCGCGGCGTGATGGCGGAGCTGACGGGGCGGCGGGGCGGCTATTCCAAGGGGAAGGGCGGCTCCATGCACATGTTCTCCAAGGAGAAGCACTTCTACGGCGGCCACGGCATCGTGGGCGCCCAGGTCTCGCTCGGCACGGGACTGGCCTTCGCCAACGGCTACCGCGAGGACGGCACCGTGACCGTGGCCTATTTCGGCGACGGGGCCGCCAACCAGGGGCAAGTCTACGAAAGCATGAACATGGCCGAGCTGTGGAAGCTGCCGGTCGTCTACGTGGTGGAGAACAACCGCTACGCCATGGGCACCTCGGTGGCGCGCGCCTCGGCGCAGACGGACTTCTCGCGCCGCGGCATCTCCTTCGACGTGCCGGGCGAGCAGGTGGACGGGATGGACGTCCGCGCCGTCCGGGACGCGGGCCTGCGCGCGCTGGAGCACTGCCGCGCGGGGAAGGGGCCGATCATCCTGGAGATGCTGACCTACCGCTACCGCGGCCACTCGATGTCGGACCCCGCCAAGTACCGCGCCCGCGAGGAGGTTCAGCGGATGCGCGAGGAGCAGGACGCGATCGAGCAGGTGCGCAGGCGCCTGGCGGAGCAGCACGGCGTCGGCGACGACGAGCTGAAGGCGGTCGACGCGCGCGTCCGGTCGGTCGTCAACGACGCGGCCGAGTTCGCCCAGCACGACGCCGAGCCGGACCCGTCGGAGCTGTGGACCGACATCCTCCTTTGACCGACCGCCGATAGGACGTGAGTATGGCTACCAACGTGCTGATGCCGGCGCTGTCGCCCACCATGGAGCAGGGTAAGCTCGCCAAGTGGGTCAAGAAGGTCGGCGACAGGGTGCAGTCCGGCGACGTCCTGGCCGAGATCGAGACCGACAAGGCCACCATGGAGGTCGAGGCCGTCGACGAGGGGACGC
This sequence comes from uncultured Lichenihabitans sp., assembly GCA_964243035.1. GTDB lineage: Bacteria > Pseudomonadota > Alphaproteobacteria > Rhizobiales > Beijerinckiaceae > Lichenihabitans. The sequence continues at coordinate 82,561 of CAXTDZ010000001.1, read as the reverse complement.
TCGGCGCCATCCTGGTCGACGAGGGAACCGACAACGTGGCCGTCAACACGCCCATCGGCGTGATCGTGGCCGAAGGCGAGGCGGCCGACGCGGCTCCCAAACCCGCCAACGGGTCCGCCAACGGCGCGGCGGGCGCCCCCAGAACCGCGGGCGACACGCCCCCGCAGGCCACCCAGGCCGAGACCGGCACCGCGGCCGTGCCGTCCTCCGAGAAACCGGAGGTCGCGGCGCGCGGCGCGGGCGGCAACCAGGCCGCGGCGGAGCCCGCGCCCCCCGAGCGGCCCGAGGTGCCGGAGGGCACCCGCTTCGTCACCATGACGGTGCGCGAGGCCCTGCGCGACGCCATGGCGGAGGAGATGCGCCGCGACCCGGACGTGTTCGTGATCGGCGAGGAGGTGGCCGAGTACCAGGGCGCCTACAAGGTCACGCAGGGGTTGTTGGACGAGTTCGGCAAGCGCCGCGTCGTGGACACGCCCATCACCGAGCACGGCTTCGCGGGGCTGGGCGTCGGTGCGGCCATGGCGGGGCTGAAGCCGATCGTCGAGTTCATGACGTTCAACTTCGCCATGCAGGCGATCGACCACATCGTCAACTCGGCCGCCAAGACGCTCTACATGTCGGGCGGGCAGATGGGGACGCCCATCGTGTTCCGCGGCCCCAACGGGCCCGCGGCCCGCGTGGGGGCCCAGCACAGCCAGGACTACTCGGCCTGGTATTCCAGCGTGCCGGGCCTGAAGGTGGTGGCGCCCTACTCGGCGGCCGACGCAAAGGGCCTGCTCAAGAGCGCGATCCGCGACCGCAACCCGGTCGTGTTCCTGGAGAACGAGATCCTGTACGGCCAGTCCTTCGAGGTGCCGCAGCTCGACGACTTCACGGTGCCGATCGGCAAGGCCAAGGTCGCGCGGGTGGGCGCCCACGTGACGATCGTGGCCTGGTCGATCGGCATGACCTACGCGCTGAAGGCCGCCGAGGAGCTGGCGCGCGAGGGGCTTGAGGCCGAGGTGGTCGACCTGCGCACCATCCGCCCCATGGACATCGACACGGTGGTGGCGTCCGTGAGGAAGACCGGCCGCTGCGTCACGGTGGAGGAGGGCTGGCCGCAGTCGGGCGTGGGCGCCGAGATCGCGGCCCGCGTGATGGAACTGGCCTTCGACCACCTCGACGCGCCCGTGACGCGCGTCACGGGCAAGGACGTGCCGATGCCCTACGCGGCCAACCTGGAGAAGCTGGCATTGCCGAGCGTGGCCGAGGTCGTCCAGGCCGCGAAGGCCGTGGCCTACCGCTAGCCGCCCCGACCCGTTCCCGCCCGAGGCCCGCATGCCCACCAACATCCTCATGCCCGCCCTCTCCCCCACCATGGAGAAGGGCAATCTTGCCAAGTGGCTCAAGAAGGAAGGCGACGCGATCAAGTCCGGCGACATCATCGCCGAGATCGAGACCGACAAGGCCACCATGGAGGTCGAGGCGGTCGAGGAAGGCACGCTCGCCAAGATCCTGGTGCCCGAGGGCACGGCCGACGTCCCCGTCAACGACGTGATCGGCCTGTTGGCGGGCGAGGGCGAGGACGTGGCCGCCGCGGCCCAGCCCCCGGCGGCGCCCCCGCCGAAAGCCGCGGATCCCGCCCCGGCGGTGTCGGCCCCGCAGGGGGGCGGCTACGACCGGCAGCCCTCCAACGTGCCGGCCGCCGCCAAGGCGGAGGAGCGCAAGGACGCCCTGCCGAACGGCGCCGCGCCGGCGGACGCCAACGGCCGCGTGTTCGCGTCACCGCTCGCCCGGAGGCTCGCCAAGGAGGGCAACATCGACCTCCGCGCCCTGACGGGGTCCGGCCCGCACGGCCGCGTGGTGGAACGCGACGTCAAGGCCGCGCTGGCTGGCGGTGGGACGTCCAAGCCGGCCGCAGCACCTCCGGCACCCGCCGCGGACGCCAAAGCGCCTCCTCCCGCCGCCCCGAAGCCCGTCCCGGCGTCCGACGACGCCATCCGCCGGATGTTCGCGCCCGGGTCCTTCACCGAGGCGCCGCATGACAACATGCGCAAGACCATCGCGCGCCGCCTGAGCGAGGCCAAGCAGACCATCCCGCACTTCTACCTGTCGGCGGACTGCGAGCTCGACGCGCTGCTCGCCCTGCGCGAGCAGATCAACGCGGCGGCGGCCAAGGACAAGGACGGCAAGCCGGCCTTCAAGGTGTCGGTCAACGACTTCGTCATCAAGGCCTTGGCGCTCGCCCTGGTGCGGGTGCCCGACGCCAACGTGACCTGGACGGAGGGCGCCATGCTTCACCACAGGGCCGCCGACATCGGCGTGGCGGTGTCGATCCCCGGCGGGCTGATCACCCCGGTGATCCGCAACGCGGACACCAAGACGCTGAGCGTGATCTCAAACGAGATGAAGGACTTCGCGGCCCGCGCCCGCGCCCGCAAGCTCAAGCCCGAGGAGTACACGGGCGGCACCTCGGCGGTCTCCAACCTGGGCATGTTCGGCGTCAAGGACTTCGCCGCGATCGTGAACCCGCCGCACGCCTCCATCCTGGCCGTGGGCGCGGGCGAGAAGCGGGTCGTCGTCAAGAACGACGCGCCCGCGGTCGCGACCGTCATGACCTGCACGCTGTCGACCGACCACCGCGCGGTGGACGGCGCGCTCGGGGCCGAGCTGATGCGCGCCTTCAGGCAGCTCATCGAGAACCCGATGGGCATGCTGGTCTGACCGCGGCCCCACCATCCACGTCCAACGGAGCGAGCCCGCCCGCGCATGGCGAACACCTACGACATCATCGTGATCGGCGCCGGCCCGGGGGGTTACGTGACCGCGATCCGCGCGGCCCAGCTCGGCTTCAAGACCGTCGTGGTGGACCGCGAGCACCTGGGCGGCATCTGCCTCAACTGGGGCTGCATCCCGACCAAGGCGCTGCTGCGCTCGGCCGAGGTCTACCACCAGTTGACCCACGCCGACGCCTACGGGCTCAAGGCGGAGGGCGTCGGGGTCGACACGGCCAAGGTCGTGGCGCGCTCGCGCGGCGTCAGCCAGCAGCTTTCCAACGGCGTGGGCTTCCTGCTCCGCAAGAACAAGGTGGACGTGATCTGGGGTGAGGCCGCCCTCACCAAGCCCGGCGAGATCACGGTCAAGCCGCCGCAGAAGTCCGCGCTGGGGCGCCCGCCCGTCCCGGCGCCCAAGGGCGCGCAGGGGCCGGGCACCTATTCCGCGAAGCACGTCATCGTGGCGACCGGCGCGCGGCCCCGCGCGCTGCCGGGGCTGGAACCCGACGGCAAGCTGATCTGGACCTACTACGAGGCCATGGTGCCGGACGCGATCCCCAAGTCGCTGCTGGTGGTGGGCTCGGGCGCGATCGGCATCGAGTTCGCCTATTTCTACCGCACCATGGGGGCCGAGGTGACGGTGGTGGAGGTGCTGCCGCAGATCCTGCCGGTCGAGGACGCCGAGGTCGCGGGCTTCGCGCGCAAGCGCTTCGAGAAGATGGGCATCACCATCCTGACCGGCGCCAAGGTGACGGGCGTCAGGAAGACCGACGCCGCCGTCACCGCCACGATCGACGACGGGAAGGGCGGCACGCGCGAGATCACGGCCGAGCGGATGATCTCGGCGGTGGGTGTCCAGCCCAACAGCGAGAACCTGGGCCTCGAAGCGCTGGGCGTGAGGATGGAGCGCGGCGTGGTCGCCACCGACGGCTTCGGCCGCACCAGCGTGCCCGGCGTTTACGCGATCGGCGACGTCGCGGGCGCGCCCATGCTGGCCCACAAGGCCGAGCACGAGGGCGTCATCTGCGTGGAAACCATCAAGGGCCTGCACACCCACGCGCTGGACCGAACCATGATCCCCGGCTGCACCTACTGCCAGCCGCAGGTGGCTTCGGTGGGCCTGACCGAGGCCAAGGCCAAGGAAGACGGCCGCGCCGTCAAGGTGGGTCGCTTCCCCTTCATCGGCAACGGCAAGGCCATCGCGCTCGGCGAACCGGAGGGGATGGTCAAGACCATCTTCGACGCCGGGACGGGGCAGCTGCTCGGCGCCCACATGGTCGGGGCCGAGGTGACGGAACTCATCCAGGGTTTTGTTGTCGCGATGAACTGCGAGACCACGGAGGAGGAGCTGATCAACGCCGTCTTCCCGCACCCGACGCTGTCGGAAACCATGCACGAGGCGGCGCTCGACGCCTACGGGCGCGTGATCCACACGTGACCCCGACGCTCACGCCAGCCGAACCGGACCCGCCATGCTCGCCCAGCACACCCTGCTCGCCACGCTCCTGATCGGCCTCGTGGCCGGCTGGCTCGCGAGCCTGATCATGGGCGGGGGCGGGCTGATCCGCGACCTCGTCACGGGGCTGATCGGCGCCTTCGTGGGCAGCTTCATCGTGCACGGCTTCGGCGTGGCCCTGCCGATCCACAACCCGCTGCTGGCCGACGTCGTCATCGCCACGATCGGCGCCGTCGTGGTCGTGGCGATCGCCCGCGCGGTGGCGTAGGCCCTGGCGGCGGCGGGACGCGCCGCCCATATCGGAAGCCATCCCTACACCGGAGCCCGGACAAACCCATGGCTGTGGTTCTCGACCTGCTCGGCAAGGACGCCCGGACGCCCTCGCCCCGCCACCCGGAGAAGGCGCACCGGCCGGATCAGCCGGTCGCGCGCAAGCCCGACTGGATCAGGGTGAAAGCGCCGGGCTCGGCCGGCTACAACGACACCCACGCGATCGTGCGCCGGCACGGGCTCGTCACGGTCTGCGAGGAGGCGGGCTGCCCCAATGTCGGCGAGTGCTGGGGGAAGAAGCACGCGACCTTCATGATCATGGGCGACACCTGCACCCGGGCCTGCGCGTTCTGCAACGTGAAGACCGGCCTGCCGGGCGCGCTCGACGCGGGCGAGCCGGCGCGCATCGGCGACGCGGTCGCCAAGCTCGGCCTCGACCACGTGGTGGTCACCTCCGTCGACCGCGACGACCTGCCCGACGGGGGGGCGGCCCATTTCGCGGCCGTGATCGCGGCCATCCGCGCGACCGCGCCCCACACCACGGTGGAGATCCTGACCCCCGACTTCCTCCGTAAGCCCGGCGCCGTCGAGGCGGTCGTGGCGGCCAAGCCGGACGTGTTCAACCACAACCTGGAAACGGTGCCGTCCAACTATCTCACCGTGCGGCCGGGTGCCCGCTACTTCCATTCGCTGCGGCTCCTCCAGCGCGTGAAGGAGCTGGACCCCTCGGTCTTCACCAAGTCGGGCATCATGGTGGGGCTCGGGGAGGAGCGGAACGAGGTCCTGCAGGTGATGGACGACCTGCGCAGCGCGGAGGTCGATTTCCTGACGGTCGGCCAGTACCTCCAGCCGACCCGCAAGCACCATCCCGTCATGAGTTTCGTGACCCCGGACGAGTTCAAGGCCTACGCGAGCGTGGCCGAGGCGAAGGGGTTCCTGATGGTGTCGGCCTCGCCGCTGACCCGCTCCTCCCACCACGCGGGGGAGGACTTCGCGCGGCTCAGGCAGGCGCGGGCGCGGCTGGCGGCCTCGCGTCCGGAGGCGGTCGCGGCCGAGTAGCGGCCCCGGTCAGGCCGCCGCGTCGCCGCGGACCTGGTCTTCCGCGCCGTCGGGCAGGCGCGCGAGCAGCGACAGCAGCGCCCGGTCGCTCATCACCGCGGTCCGCTCGCGGCGCTTCAGCCAGGCGCAGGCGTCGGCGATCGTGGCGGCCTCGTTGAGCTTGGCGGTCGCGAGCGCGTGGTCGACGTCGATCTGCCCGCGCGGGCGCACCACGGCCTCCGGCAGGAAGGCCTCGTGCAGCTCACGGAAGGCCGGGTCCTGGTAGAGGGCCAGCAAGCCGTCCGCGTCGTCGTAGCCGGCGCGCGCGAGGTCGCGGGCGAGCAGGTTGGCCCGGCTCGCGATGGGCGGCACCGCCTTCTCCTCCGGCGTGGTCAGCAGGCCGAGCCGTTTGAGGAAGAGCCCGATCACGAGCTGGCCGCTCGCCCAGGACAGCGGGATCGCGAGCAGCAGCCCCGCGATGGTGGGCGACATCCAGGCCACCAGCGAGGGCGAGATCAGCAGGCCCGCGAACAGCGTCACGGCGCCCAGGGACATGTGGGAGCGGTGCCGTCGCACGATGTCGTGGAACGGGATGGAGCCGTCGTCGCGGCGCTGCGGGCTCCAGCCCGTGTCGCGCCCGAACAGGATCTGCATCACCGAGCCCGACTGCACCAGCATCATGACGGGCGCGATCAGCGCCGACATCATGATCTCGATCAGGGCCGAGGCCACGAGCCGCGCCGCCCCCCCGCAGGCCCGCCGCGTCGCGGGCTGGACGAGCGCCACCAGCACGCCGAACAGTTTTGGGGCCAGCAGCACCGCCATGGTGACCGCGAACAGGTTCAGGGCGCGCTGGGCGTCGAACCGCGGCCAGGCTGGGAACAGGGAGAAGTCCTGGGTGAAATACTCGGGCCGGATGTAGGTCGACTGCAGCACCAGCACGATGCCGACCAGGAGCTGCGCCATCCAGAGCGGCGAGGCCACGTAGCTCATGATCCCCGTCGCGAAGTGCTGGCGGGAGGCGGGGTGCAGGCCGCGCGCGAACATCACCCGCACGTGCTGGAGGTTGCCCTGGCACCAGCGCCGGTCGCGGACGCCCACGTCGATCAGCGAGGGCGGGCTTTCCTCGAAGCTGCCCCCCAGCGTTGGCAGCATGGTCACGGAGTAGCCCGCGCGGCGGATCAGCGCCGCTTCCACGAAGTCGTGGCTCAGGATGTGGCCCCCGAAGGGCGGCCGGCCGCGCAGGTCGGGCAGGCCGCAGTGGGCCGCGAAGGCCGCGGTGCGGATGATCGCGTTGTGGCCCCAGTAGTTCCCGTCGCGCCCCATCCACGCCGCGAGCCCCGCCGCGATCACCGGGCCGTAGATGCGCGCCGCGAACTGCTGGAGGCGCGCGAACAGCGTGTTGCGGTTGATGATCAGCGGCAGGCTCTGGATGATGCCCGCGTCGGGGTCGGCCTCCATGGCGGCCGCCAGCGTCACGATCGCCTCCGCGGTCATCAGGCTGTCGGCGTCGAGCACCACCATGTGGTCGTAGGCGCCGCCCCAGCGGGTCACGAAGTCGGCGATGTTGCCGGCCTTGCGGCTCGTGTTCTTGGGCCGGTGGCGGTAGTAGACGCGGGCCGTGCCGCGTAGCCGCTCGCGCAGGGCGAGAAAGGCGCGCTCCTCGGCGATCCACACGTCGGGGTCGGTCGTGTCCGACAGGAGCACGTAATCGAAGCTGCCGTTGAGTCCCGTCCGGGCCATCTCCTCGCAGATCGCCTGAAGCGCCCCGAACACGCGCGCGGTGGCCTCGTTGTAGACGGGCATCACCACGGCGGTGCGGGTGCACAGGGTTTTGGGCAGGGACGGGGGTTTCGGGGCCAGGGCCAGCAGCCACACGACCCCCACCACCGCGCTCGCGAAAGCCAGCGCGATCCAGGAGAAGTTGGCCACGAACAGCACCAGCAGCGCCCATTCGAGCAGGGTGGTGCTGCCGACGCTGACCACCTTGTACATGTCCCAACCGCCGTAGACGGTCACGGCCAGGCCGCCGCCGAACACCGCCAGGCGCGCGAGCCAGGGCGTGTGCCGCAGCACGTGCCAGGGTGACCGCCGGCCCGCCGCGGCGTTGAACCTCGCCAGGCTCTGCACGGGCATGGAGAGCCGCGACTCGGGAGGCATCGCGGCGGCCTGCGCGCCGCCCGGGTGGAGGAGGTGCGGCTCCCGCCCGCCGTCCGCGGTCACGCCGTCCACCGGTAGAGCCACGTCTCGCTCGCGGGTTTGCCGTCCGCTTCCAGCACGAGCCGCAGCTCGACGGCGGTTTCGTTGCCGGGGTCAAGGTCGAACAGGACGCGGCAGGTCTTGGCCTCCGGGGCGGGGAAGGTGCGGACGTCCGAGACCGCGCCCAAATTGCTCGACAGCGCCGGTTTCAGCCCCGCCAGCGCGCCCGCGTCCGCGAAGCCCTCTCCCGCGAAGGTCACCAGGAACCGTCGCCGGCGCCCCGACGAGCCGCGGCCCGCCCGCGTCCCGGTGACGGTGGCGAGCGGCGGGCGCTGAAGGGGGCTCCAGCACCAGGACTGGCGGTAGGCGAAGGCGGTCTCCGCCCCCGCCGCGAGCGGCTGCCTGGGCCGCCAGAAACAGACCACGTTGGTGTTGACCTCGGCGTCCGAGGGGATCTCCACCAGCACGACGCTGCCCTCGCCCCAGTCGTTCAAGGGCTCGATCCAGAGCGAGGGCCGCACCTCCCAGTGCTGCTCGACGTCCTCGAAGCCCTCGAAGCGGCGCTCGCGCTGAAGCACGCCGAAGCCGCGGGGGTTGGCGTTGCTGAAGGAGGAGATCTGCAGCGTCTGCCGGTTCGACACGGGCCGCCACAGCCACTCGCCGTTGCCGTTGAGCACCTGCAAGCCACCCACCTCGTAGACGCCCTCGCGCACGTCGTCGACGCCGCGGCGGTCGACGGGGCTGAAGTAGGACATGGCCGCCATGGTGCCGAGTCCCAGCCCGTCGACGGCGCCGCGGGTGAACAGCGTGCATTCCGTGTCGACGATGGTGACGTCGCCCGGCCGCAGCGTGAAGCGGTAGGCGCCCGCCACGCTTTCCGAGTCTACCAGGGCGTGCACCACCAGGGCACCCGCCGCGAGCGAGGGCTTCTCGATCCAGACCTCGCGGATGAGCGGGAACTCCTCGCCGCGCGGGTCGGCGGTGCGGATCGACAGCGCGCGGGCCGTGACCCCGAAGGTCTGGCCGCGCGCAACCGCCCGGAAGAAGCTCGCGCCCTGGAAGATCGCGACCTCGCGAGCGCCGCCCGAGCCGTCCGGTTGGACGACGCGAAACCCCGAATAGCCGATGTCCGGCAGGTTGGCGGGCACCGTCAGGCCCCCCAGGTCGAAGCGCGACGGGTCGTAGGCGAGGCGGTGCGCCACCCCGCTTTCGACGAGGTTGATCGTCATGGGCGCCGAGAACAGGAAGCCGCGGTGCAGCGGCTCCACCGCGAAGCCCACCTGGTCGGCGGCCCAGGCGGCCGACCCGGGTCGCACCCGAATGGCGCCGTACTGTTCGAAGCTCAAATTGTTGAACGGGGAGGGCAGGTCGGCGGAAGGGGCCGCGAAGGGCTTCTTGGCGAGGGTCCGGGCTGCGGCCATGACCTGCGCGGGCGAGAAGCTTGCGAGCGGGACGGCGTCGGGTCTACTTGAAACCTGCCCTTGCGCCCGCAGCGTCGCGGCGCCAAGGCCCAGGGCGGCGAGCTTCAGGACGTGTCGTCGGATCAGCATCGAATCGAAGAGCGCTCGCGACGGCTTGAAGTTCGGTCGGTCTCGCGATCCACCCATTTGCGGACGGGCCACCCCGTCTCTATAACCGAATTTGCTGCACCAGCGAGACGTTTTTGCCGGGCGGGATGGAACCATGAACAGCTCTGAGGCGGCAGCGTCGCGCGGCGCCGCCACGGGAGCGCGGCGCTCGTGCCTGGCGGTGGTCCTGGCTGCCGGGGAAGGCACCCGGATGCGTTCGGCCGTCGCCAAGCCGCTGCACGCGGTGGCGGGCCGCCCCATGCTGTCGCACGTGATCGCGACCGCCGTCGCCTCGGGCGCCGACGCGCTCGCGGTGGTGGTCGGCCCGGGCCGCGACGACGTGGGCCGGGCCGCCCTGGCCGCGGCCCCAGGGGCGCGGGTGTTCGTGCAGGCCGAACGGCGGGGCACCGCGCATGCGGTGCTGACCGCGGCCGAGGCGATCGAGGCGGGCTACGACGACCTGCTGGTGCTGTACGCCGACGTGCCCCTGGTCCGCCCCGAGACGCTGGGGGCGCTCCGGATCGAGCTCGCGGGGGGCGCGGCCGTGGCGGTGCTGGGCTTCCGGGCCGCGGACCCCTCCGGCTACGGCCGGTTGCTGGTCACCGGGGACCGGCTCGACGCCGTCCGGGAGCACAGGGACGCGAGCGAGGCCGAGCGCGCGGTCGCCCTGTGCAACTCGGGCCTGATGGCGCTGGACGGCCGCCTCGCCCTGGGCCTCCTGCGCGGCATCGGCACGAGCAACGCGCAAGGGGAGTTCTACCTGACCGACGCGGTCGAGGAGGCGATCCGTCGCGGCGAGCGCTGCGCGGCCTTGCTGGCCGACGAGGCAGAGGTGATGGGTGTCAACGACCGCGTCCAGCTTGCCCTGGTCGAAGCCGCGATGCAGCGCCGTCTGCGCGAGGCCGCCATGCGCGGCGGCGCCACCCTTGTCGCGCCTGAAACCGTGCACCTGTCCGCCGACACGGTGCTGGGGCGCGACGTGACCGTGGAGCCCCACTGCGTGTTCGGCCCCGGCGTGCGGGTCGCGGAGGGAGCCGTGATCCACGCCTTCTCGCACCTGGAGGGCGCCGCGGTGGCGGCCGGGGCCAGCGTCGGGCCCTTCGCCCGGCTGCGGCCCGGCGCGTCCCTGGGCGAGGGCGCCAAGGTCGGCAACTTCGTCGAGGTCAAGAACGCGGACCTCGGGGCCGGGGCCAAGGTCAGCCACCTGAGCTACATCGGCGACGCGGCGGTCGGGGCCGAGGCCAACATCGGGGCGGGCACCATCACCTGCAACTACGACGGTTTCGGCAAGCACCGCACGACCGTGGGTGCGGGCGCCTTTGTCGGGTCGAACTCGGCGCTGGTCGCACCGGTCACGGTCGGCGCGGGGGCCTTCGTGGGGTCGGGCTCGGTGGTGACGCAGGACGTCGAGCCGGACGCGCTCGCGCTCGGGCGCGGGCGGCAGGTGAACAAGCCGGGCTGGGCCGCGGAGTTCCGCGCCCGGCGCGCCACGTCGGGAAAGGCCTAAGCTCATGTGCGGCATCGTCGGCATCATCGGCGCGTCCTCGGTGGCGCCGCAGATCGTGGATGCGCTGAAGCGGCTGGAGTACCGCGGCTACGACTCGGCAGGCGTGGCGACGCTGGAGGACGGCCGTCTTGAGCGGCGCCGGGCGGAGGGCAAGCTGCGCAACCTGGAAGCCAAGCTCGCCGAGGCCCCGCTGCGCGGCGCGGTGGGCATCGGCCACACGCGCTGGGCCACCCACGGCCGTCCCAACGAGACCAACGCCCATCCCCACGCGAGCGAGCGGGTCGCGGTGGTGCACAACGGCATCATCGAGAATTTCGCCGAGCTCAGGGCCGACCTCACGGCCAAGGGCCATCGCTTCGCGAGCGAAACCGACACCGAGGTCGTGGCGCACCTGGTGACCGACCTGATGAACGGCGGGCTGTCGGCGCAGGACGCCGTGCTCGCGGCCCTGCCGCGGCTCAAGGGCGCCTTCGCGCTCGCCTTCCTGTTCGGCGGGCGCGAGGACCTGCTGATCGGCGCCCGGCGCGGGCCGCCGCTCGCGGTCGGCTACGGCCAGGGCGAGATGTTCCTGGGGTCGGACGCGCCCGCGCTCGCGCCGTTCACGGACGAGATCACCTACCTGGACGAGGACGATTGCGTGGTCCTGTCGCGCAGGGGAGCGACGTTCTTCGACGCGGAGGGGCGGCGCGTGACCCGGCCCAGGCACAAGAACCTCGCCGGCATGTTCCTGGCCGACAAAGGCAACTACCGCCACTTCATGGCCAAGGAGATCCACGAGCAGGCCGAGGTCGTGGCGCGCACGCTCGCCCACTACCTCGACATGACGCAGGCGCGCGTCGCGCTGCCCTTCACGAGCCCCATCGACCTGGCGACCGTGAACCGCATCACCATCCTGGCCTGCGGCACCGCCTACATGGCAGGGCTGACCGCGAAATACTGGTTCGAGCGGATCGCGCGGGTGCCCGTCGACATCGACGTGGCGAGCGAGTTCCGCTACCGCGAGGCTCCCATGACCCCGGGCGGGCTCGCGATCGTGGTGTCGCAGTCGGGCGAGACCGCCGACACCTTGGCCTCGCTGCGCTACGCCAAGCACTGCGGGCAGCACGTGGTGGGCGTGGTCAACGTCGCGACCTCCACCATGGCGCGCGAGAGCGACATCGTGGCCCTGACGCTGGCGGGACCGGAGATCGGGGTCGCGTCCACCAAGGCCTTCACCTGCCAGCTCGCGGTGCTGGCCTGCCTGGCGCTGGCGCTGGGACGCGCGCGCGGCTCGCTCGACGCCGCGGCCGAGCAGTCCCTCGTCAACGAGCTGATCGCGCTGCCGGGGCTGATCGCCGAGGCGGTGAAGATCGAGCCCAAGGTGGAGCGCGTGGCCCACGACCTCGCGCGCGCGCGAGACGTGCTCTACCTCGGGCGCGGCACCAGCTACCCGCTGGCGCTCGAAGGCGCGCTCAAGCTCAAGGAGCTGAGCTACATCCACGCCGAAGGCTACGCGGCGGGCGAGCTGAAGCATGGGCCCATCGCGCTGGTCGACGAAACCATGCCGGTGATCGTCATCGCGCCGCCCGACCCCGTGTTCGAGAAGACGGTGTCCAACATGCAGGAGGTGGCGGCGCGCGGCGGGCGCATGATCCTGATCGGCGACGCCCGGGCGGCCGAGGCCGCCGCGGTCGAGGCCACCGTGCTGGCCATGCCCGACATGGCGCCGACCTTCGCGCCGGTGGTGTACGCGCTCCCGATCCAACTCCTCGCCTACCACACGGCCGTCATCATGGGGAAGGACGCCGACCAGCCCCGCAACCTCGCGAAATCTGTCACCGTGGAATAGCGCCGGCGCGCGTCGACCTGCGCCCCCCCGGGGGTCAGCACCGCGCTTCCTCGAATTCGCGCGGCCCGCGTAACGGGGCGTTCAAGCCCCGCGTGGCATAGCGGAGGGCGACAGCGTCCCCGTTCCGGCCCGGCCCTTGATCATCATCCTCACCTTCGTGTTCAACGCCGGGCTGAACTTCCTGCTCGGGCTCGCGGTCGCGGCCGTGCTGGGCCCCGCCGAGTACGGGCGCTTCGCGATCGGCGTTATGGTGGCGATCGTGCTGGGCACCGCCTGCTTCGACTGGCTCCGCCTATCCGCAACCCGTTTCTACACGGAGGAAAGCCGCGGCACCGACCCGGGCCTCCGCGCGAGCCTGAATGGCGGCTACGTCGCCGTCACGGGATTGGTCGTCGTGGCGGCGGGCCTGATCCTCGCGCTGCGGCTCGACACCGGCCTCAGCGCCGCAGCCCTGGCGGCCTCGGTCGGCTTCGCGCTCGCCAGCGCCCGCTTCGACTTCACCACCGCCCTGATCCGTGCCCGCTTCCTGGAGCGGGCGCACGCGGTGCTGATGGGGCTCAAGAACGCGCTCGCCTTCGCGGCCGCGATCGGGGCGGCGCTCGCGTTCAAGGACGCGGCCTGGACGCTCGCGGCGCTGGCCGGGGCGGCCGTCGTCTCGACCCTTCCCGCGCGGGGTGTGCTGAAGGACGCCGACGCCACCTGGCGCCTCGTCGCGCGGGACCGGCTCGCGGGCTTCGCGCGCTACGGCGTGCCGGTCGTGGCCGCCAACGTCATCTACCAGGTCATCGTGCTCGCCAACCGCAGTTTCGCGGCGGCGTCATTCGGCTTCGCGGAGGCGGGGCAGCTGTCGCTCGCGACCGACATGGGCATCCGCCTCCTGCTCGCGATCGGGGCGGCCCTCGACGTGTACCTGTTCCAGCTCGCGGTCCGGCGGGACGCGCGGGAAGGGCGTGAGGCGGCCCTCGCGCAGGTCCGGCTGAACATGACGGTGATGGCTGCGGCGGCCGTGCTCCTCGCGGTCGGCTACGCCTGCGCGATGCCGGCCTTCGAGGCGCTCGTGGTCCCCGCCCGCTACCGGGACGCCTTCGGGCCCGTGAGCCTGGTGCTGCTGCCGGGCGTCGCGGTGTTCTGCTTCGCCAACTTCGGGCTGAATCCCGTGTTCCAGCTCCTGGGACGAACGGGTCCCGCGGCCTGGGCCGCCGGGGTGGCGTTGGCGGCCGACCTGGGCGGCCTCGCGCTGTTGCCGCGCTGGGCGGGGATCCTGGGCTACGCGGCCGTGCATTCCGCGAGCCTCGGGCTGGGCGGGGTCGCGGCCGCGGTTCTCGCGTTCCGAGCCGCCCCCTGCCGGCCCGCCAACCGCGACCTGCTCGCCATCGCGGGCGCGGGTGCGCTGGCCGCGGCCGTGATCTGGCCCACGCGCGCCCTTCCCGAGCCCGCGGCGGCGCTGGGCGCGGCGGCGCTCGCGGGAACGACCGCCTACCTCGCCGTGCTGGTCTGGTTCGACGTTGCCGGGGCGCGCGCCTTCGCGCAACGATGGCTGCCCCGGCGTGCGCTCCCCCTCGCGGCCGACCGGGCCTGAGCCGCCGTGACCGACGCCCTCGCCGTTCTGATCGCGACGCGGGGTCGCCCCGCCGTCCTGGCGGAGCTGCTGGCCGCGCTGGCCGCGCAAACGCGGCCGCCGGACGCCGTCATCGTGGTGGGAACAACGCCGGACGACTGGGCCGGAACCGCGCCGCGACCTGGCCTGTGGCTGCTCGCCGGCCCTCCGGGCCTGCCCGCGCAGCGCAACGTCGCGCTGCGCGAGGCGGCGGACCGGTTCGGCACGCTGGTGTTCTTCGACGACGACTTCGTTCCGTCCCGTTTCTGGCTGGAGCGCGCCGCGTCGCTGTTCGGGGCGCGCCGCGACCTCGCGGCCCTGACCGGCCTGGTGCTGGCGGACGGCATCCGCGGGCCGGGCATCCCGGCCGACCAGGCGCGGGCGCTGGTTCGGGCGCGCGACGAGGCCCCGCCCGCCTCCCCGATGCTGCACGAGGGTATCGGCCCCTACGGCTGCAACATGGCGTTCCGGGCGGAACGGATCGCAAACCTGCGCTTCGACGCCCGCCTGCCGCTCTACGGCTGGCTGGAAGACTCCGACTTCGGCGCGCAGGCGGCGCGGCGCGGCGCCACCGCCCGGGCCGAGGCCCTGTGGGGCGTCCACCTCGGCCACAAGACCGGCCGCGTGCCGGGCGTCCGGCTCGGCTACTCGCAGATCGTCAACCCCGTCTACCTGACCGCCAAGGGCACGCTGCCGGGGGCCTTCTCGGCCAGGCTGATGGCCGGCAACGTGCTCGCCAACATGGCCCGCGCGCTCAGGCCCGAACCTTTCGTGGACCGCGCGGGCCGGCTGCGCGGCAACCTGATCGGCCTCGGCGACGTGCTGCGCGGCCGGGTCACGCCCGAGCGCGCCGCCTCGCTCTAGCGGAACGGAGCCCGTTCACGCTTCGCTAGCATTTTCGCCGCAGGTTGCCGCCAAGGGTCACGCCTCGGCCTGTTGCGAAGAGTTTGCGTCCCATGGTGTTCGAGCTGGTGCGGCGTCGCGCGCGCGGCGTGGTCGGGGTCGCGCTGGCGCTGCTCGGGGTTCTGGGGCTCGCGGGCTGCGCGGCCGGGCTGGACGTGGAGAACACCGGCACGGTGACGGCCGACACGGTTGCGCTGATGGAGCGGGCCGACATGGAGCGCACGGCGCCCATCCTGGTGCGCATCTTCAAGGAGGACGGCGTCCTGGAGGTGTGGAAGCAGGACAGGTCGGGGCGGTTCCAGCCGTTGCGCTCCTACCGGATCTGCCGCTTCTCGGGCGGCCTGGGGCCCAAGAAGGCCTTTGGCGACCACCAGGCGCCCGAGGGCTTCTACGACGTGGGGCCCGGCCAGATGAACCCGCACTCGCGCGAGTACCTGGCCTTCAACATCGGTTACCCGAACGTCTACGACCGCTCGTTCGGGCGCACGGGCGACTCGCTGATGGTTCACGGCGGCTGCCGGTCGGTGGGCTGCTACGCCATGACGGACACGCAGATGGACGAGATCTACGGGCTCGCCCACGAGGCCTTCGCGGCCGGGCAGGGGCGCATCCAGGTCCAGGCCTACCCGTTCCGCATGACGGACGACAACCTCGCCCGCCACGCGGCCGACCCGAACGCCGCGTTCTGGCATGAGCTCAGGACGGGCAGCGACCTGTTCGCCGCCACCGCCCTGCCGCCGAGGGTGGCGGTCTGCCGGCAGCACTACGCCTTCGCGCCCGCGGCCGCCGGCACGCCCGTTTGTCCCGCGACGGTGGCGGACACCGCCGCACCCGCGCTCTGAAAGGCGTGGATGCCGCCGCCACCGCCCTTCCGCCTCGGCCGGGTCGAGCCTAGGGTCGCGCCGGTGAGCGCCATCCTCCCCCACCGCCGCGCGCGGCCCGAAGCCCAACGCCGGATCGACGCGTGACGATTGCGATCGAACTCGGCACGGCGGGCACCGCCCCCGCCACCCTCGACCTTGAGGAGCTGCTCGCCACCCGCCTGCTCGTCCAGGGCAACTCCGGGTCGGGCAAGTCGCACCTCCTGCGCCGGCTGCTCGAAAAGAGCGCGCCCCACGTCCAGCAGCTCGTGGTCGATCCCGAGGGCGACTTCGTCGGCCTGGCGGAGCGCTTCGGCCACGTGGTGGTGGACGGCGACCGCGCGGTGGCCGACCTCGAATGCGTCGCGGCCCGCGTGCGGCAGCACCGCGCCTCCGCGGTGCTCAGTCTCGAGTCGCTGGACGCGGACGCGCAACTGCGCGCGGCCGCCGTGTTCCTCAACACGCTGTTCGAGGCCCCGCGCGAGCACTGGTTTCCCATGCTGGTGGTGGTGGACGAAGCGCAGCTCTTCGCGCCCGCGGGGGCCGGCGAGGGGGCCGAAGACGCGCGCCGCGCCGCGCTCGGCGCCATGACCAACCTGATGTGCCGCGGTCGCAAGCGGGGCCTCGCGGGCGTGATCGCCACCCAGCGCCTGGCCAAGCTCGCCAAGAACGTGGCCGCGGAGGCCACCAACTTCCTGATGGGCCGCACTTTCCTCGACATCGACATGGCGCGGGCCGCGGACCTGCTCGGATTGGAGCGGCGGCAGGCCGAGACCTTCCGCGACCTCGGGCGCGGACAGTTCATGGCGCTGGGGCCGGCGCTGTCGCGGCGGCCGCTCATGGTGGCCGTAGGCCCGGTGGAAACGGCCCCGCGCGCGGGGACGCCGCTGCTGACGCCCCTGCCGGACCAGCCCGCTCCCGACGTCCGCGACCTCGTGCTGGCGCCCGTTCCTGCCGAACCCGCGCGGCGGGCTCCGACGGCGCGGCCCCCCGCGCCTCCCGGCATGACGCAGATCCTGGAGCAGATCGTGCGCGACCGGCCAGCCGAGGATGATGCCGGCCTGGAGGACCCTGTGGCCGACCCGGCGCGGGGCTTCGCGCTGCGCCGGGTCGCCTGCGAGATGATGGCCGACCCCGAGGCCGCGTTCCGGCCGGAGGCGGTGCTCTACCAGGACTTCCAGGTCCGCTGCCGCATCGCGCGGCTGAGCCACGCCGCGATCCCGATGCCCGACTTCAGGCTGCACCTCGCCGAAGCGCGCGCGGGGCTCGACCCCGCCGCCATTGACCTGGAGCGCTGGGACGCCGCGCTCGCGGTGGCGAAGGCCATCCCCGACGACCTTCGGGCCGTGTACCTCATCCTGGCCGCCGCGGCCTTCACCGGCGCCCCGTGCCCGTCGGACGCCGAGGTGTCGCGGCGCTGCGGCCACCACGCGGCCGGCCGGGCCCGCAGCCGCATCGGCCACCTGGAGAAGCGCGACCTGGTGGTGATCCGGCCGGAGCGGGCGGGGCGTCGCGCGGCGGTGCTGCCCGACCTCGGTTGGGAAACCGCGCCGGGCGACCCCAGCGCGCCCGCGACCCGGGCCGTTCCGAACGAGGCCGCGGAATAGCCGCCGGTCGCCCGAGGGAACGTTGACCTCACGGCTGCGCGGCGATCCGGGTCCGCGCCTCCCGCTCCGGCGCTAGTCCGCTCGGGCTACAGCCGAGCTGGTCGGCGCGGATGGAGCCCCGGCGGGGGTCGTCCGGGAGCCCGCCGCTCCCCAGGTTGCGGCCGAGCACGCGTCGCGTGTGCGGATGTGTCCCACGGTCACCCCGGCAAACCGCGTCCGTGCGTCAGTGCGTGCGGCCGATGCAGAAGTCCACGACGTCGATCAGCGCGGTCTTCCAGGCGCTGTCCGCAAAGGCGGCGAGCGCGTCGCGCGCGACCGTGCCGTAGTGCCTCGCGCGCTCGACCGTGTCCTCGATGGCGCGATGGCGCCGCAGGGTCGCCATGGCGGTGGCCAGGTCGCCCTCGCGGATCGACCCGGTTTCCAGGCACGTGCGCCAGAACGTGCGCTCCTCGGTCGAGCCGCGGCGGAAGGCCAGCACCACGGGCAGGGTGATCTTGCCCTCTCGGAAGTCGTCGCCCACGTTCTTGCCCAGCGCCGCGCTGGAGCCGCCGTAGTCGAGCGCGTCGTCCACGAGCTGGAACGCGATGCCCAGGTTGGTGCCGTAGTCGCGCGCGGCCGCGATCTCGCGGGTGGGGCGCTCCGCCAGGATCGGTCCCACCTCGCAGGCCGCCGCGAACAGCGCCGCGGTCTTGGCGCGGATCACGGCGAGGTAGGCGTCCTCGGTGGTGCCCGTGTCCTTGGCGGCGGAGAGCTGCATCACCTCGCCTTCGGCGATCACGGCGGCGGCCGCCGACAGCACGTCCAGGCAGGCGAGCGAGCCGACCTCGACCATCATGCGGAAGGCCTGGCCGAGCAGGAAGTCCCCCACGAGCACGCTCGCCTCGTTGCCCCACAGCATGCGGGCCGCGAGTTTGCCGCGGCGCATGTCGCTCTGGTCCACGACGTCGTCGTGCAGCAGTGTCGCGGTATGCATGAACTCGACCGCCGCGGCGAGCTTGACGTGGCCGCGGCCCCGGTAGCCGCACAGCCCCGCGCAGGCGAGCGTCATGAGCGGGCGCAGCCGCTTGCCGCCGGAATCGATCAGGTGCTTGGCAACCTCCGGGATCATCGTCACGGCAGACCCCGTCCGCGACAGGATGGTCCGGTTCACGTCCTCGAAGTCGGCGTCCACGAGGGCCAGCAGGCCTTGCAGGTCGGTCCGGCCGGCCTGCCCTTCGATCGGTGTCACGACGCCCAAGCTTGAACCCTCGACCGCGAGCGGCCCGCGCGCCCCGGCGGCCCCGCGCGCGGGGTGGTGGGGCCGGGCGGACCATAGTGCCCGCGTTGCGGCGCGGCAACGGGGAGGCGGGACCCCGCGACATCGCCGCGTGACCGCGGCCGTGCCGCCGTGGCAGAAGAAGCCTCCCGTTTCCGCCCGGCCCCACCTCCCGATGATCGAGCTGCTGCGCACGAACGATCCCGTCGTCCTGTCCCTCGCCGAGGTCACGCTCCAGCAGGGCTCGATCCCTCACGTCGTGGCAGACCGGCACATGAGCGCGCTGGAAGGATCCGCGGGCTTTCTCCAGCGCCGCATCCTGGTTGCCCGCGACCGTCTCGCGCAGGCGCGCCGGCTGCTGACCGACGCGGGGCTCGCCGACGAGCTCAAGCGTGGATGACGCGGGCGAGGGGGAGGCGCCGGTGTCGCGGCTGCTCGGCGGACGCCTGCTCCTGGCCCAGCCGCGGCGCGGGCACAGGGCCGGCACCGACGCCGTTCTGCTGGCCGCGACCGTGCCGGCCGGGGCAGCGACCGTGTTGGCGGACGTCGGGGCCGGGGTAGGGGCGGTCGGCCTGGCGGTGGCGCTCCGCGCCCCGCACGCGACCGTCCACCTGATTGAGAAGGACGGGCCGACGGCGGCCCTGGCCGTCCGCAACGCGGCGCTGAACGGCCTCGCGTCCCGGGTCGAGGTTCACGCCGCCGACCTGTTCGACCGCGGAGCTTGCGCACCGGTTCAGGGCCGCATGCACGCCGCGGTGTCCAACCCGCCTTTCTACCTTTACGGCCGGACGCGCCCGTCGCGCGAGCCTGGACGGGTTGGCGCGCACGTCCTGCCGCGCGACGCGGGCGGGCACGGGGCTTGGCTGCGGGCAATGCTGTCGCTGCTCGCCCCGCACGGCGCCGCGGTGCTGATCCACCGGCCCGACGCCCTTCCGGAGCTGCTCGCGGCAGCCGAGAACCGGCTGGGTTCGGTCGCGGTCCGGCCCATCCACGCGCGGGACGGCGCACCCGCGATCCGCATGCTGTTCACGGGCGTGGCGGGCAGCCGGGCGCCGCTCCGGCTCGACCCGCCCCTGATCCTGCACGGCCCAGGCGGGCGGTTCACGCCCGCGGTCGAGGCTTTGCACCGCGGCGAGGCCTTGATCGAGATGGTCACGCGAAAAAGCCGGCCGAGAAGGCCGGCTTCTTGGGTCATGTCGGGTGGACCGCCTCAGCAGACCCGGACGAGGTGGGGGCCGTAGTAGCCGAACACCCGTCGGAAGCAGCCGTAGCCACCATAGCCGCCGTAGCCGGCCCCGTAGTAACCGCCGTAGGGGTACCCGCCGTAACCGTAGCCCAGCCCATAGCCGAGGCCGAGCCCCAACCCGAGACCAAGGCCACCGTACCCGAAACCGCGGCGGAAGCCATAGCCGCCACGGAACCCGCCGTAGCCGCCACGAAACCCGCCGAACCCACCGCGGAACCCGCCGAACGGCCGGTAGAAGCCGCCGCCGAACCCGCCGCGCAGCCCGCCACCCCCGAAACCCCGCGCATCGGCGGATTGCGCCGTGACGATGGGGGCGGCAGCCAGCGCGGCGGCCGCGCTAGCCGCGAGCAGTGTGCTCTTGATCGATATCTTGCTTGTGAGCGCCTGGAGCATTCTCATCGTCCTTGAAGATCTTGTTCGCCGAGACAACGTGACCGACACCGAAGCGGTTCCCACAGATCTTAACGAATTTCAAGCAAAGTCGCCTATCATACACTCGTATTGCTCATTCAGACTTGGTTCATCTTCAATTAATCTCGCGTTCATCTTGCTGCATCGTGACCCGGCTGTTGTGTCGCGGTCGAGCAGGACGCATGTCGCCCCAGACGCCCGGCCTCCATTGCCCCGAGGGACCGCCACACCATAACAGGCTGACCCGACCACCCAGGGAGTCCGGCCATGCGCTACCTGCACACGATGATCCGCGTCACCGACCTCGACAAAACGCTGGACTTCTTCACGCGCCTGCTCGGCATGACCGAGACGCGCCGGATCGACAACGACAAGGGCCGCTTCACCCTCGTCTTCCTGGCCGCCAGGGACGACGTCGAGGCGGGCCGCGCGCACCAGGCGCCGCTGGTCGAGCTCACCCACAACTGGGATCCCGAGACCTACGGGGGCGGCCGCAACTTCGGCCACCTCGCCTACGAGGTCGACGACATCTACGCGCTCTGCGGCAGCCTCATGGAAGCGGGCGTCACCATCAACCGGCCGCCCCGCGACGGCCACATGGCCTTCGTGCGCACGCCCGACAACATCTCGCTCGAACTTCTGCAGAAGGGCGGTGCGAAGGCGCCCGCCGAGCCTTGGCTGTCGATGAAGAACACGGGAGAGTGGTAGGCGAGGCCGGCGCCGCGCCGGCAGCTTCGGATGGCCAGCCATGACGACCGACGGGGACGACCGCCGCCACCTCCTCCGCGTCGCGCACCTGTCCAGGGCGCGGATGGAGGCGGGCTTAGGCGGCCCGTTCGGGGCGCTCGTGGTGCGGGACGGCGCCGTGCTGGCCGAGGGGTGGAACGAGGTCACCTCGGCCCTCGACCCGACGGCGCATGCCGAGGTGGTCGCGATCCGCCGCGCCTGCGCGGCGGTTGGCTCCTTCTCGCTCGCCGGCGCAACCCTGTATTCGAGCTGCGAACCCTGTCCCATGTGCCTGGCCGCGGCCTACTGGGCCCGGGTGGGCCGCCTCGTCTACGCCAACACCCGCGACCAAGCCGCCGCGGCGGGCTTCGACGACGCGTTCCTCTACGACGAGGTTCCCAAGGCGCCCCAAGCGCGCACGCTGCCAACCCGCCGTCTCGCGCTGCCCGAAGCGGAGGCCGTGTTCCAGGCCTGGGTGAACAAAGCCGACAAAATCGCGTATTGAGGGGTCGCGCCCGGAACGGATCGCGGCGCGAGGCGCGGGGGCATGGACGCGAAGACCGGCACGTCCTACTGGGCGGATCTCATCCAATCCGTGGCGGACCGGGGCCGGCTCCTGGTCGGCTACCCCCGCGCGGCCGGAACCGGCGCCCACGCCCTGCTGCCGCTCGCCGACGCGCTGCTGTCGGGCCGCGGCGAAGCCTCGGGCGCAGCCCTCGCCCAGCAGCTGCTCGCCGCCTACGCGGTTCTTCCGCTTCCCGACCGGCAGGCTTTCCTGCGCGACGCGGCCCGCCGCTACGGCCCGGACCT
The DNA here is from genome assembly GCA_964243035.1 of uncultured Lichenihabitans sp. Taxonomy (GTDB): domain Bacteria; phylum Pseudomonadota; class Alphaproteobacteria; order Rhizobiales; family Beijerinckiaceae; genus Lichenihabitans. The sequence continues at coordinate 60,527 of CAXTDZ010000001.1, read as the reverse complement.
CGCCGTCCTGGCGCGCGCGGCCTTAGCTTTCGCCCAGAACCCGTCGCTGGAGGGCGTGGCGGAGGTGCAGCGCGCCGCCGAGCCGCGCGCCGTCGAGCTGATCCACCGCCTCAACCTCGCGCCCGGCGGCACGCCCGCGCTCGTCGCGATGCGCGCGGACCTCCTGGCCGTCCCCGGGCGCGACCCCGACCTCCAAGGGCTCGACCGCGCCTTCGTGGCGAGCTTCGCGTCCTGGTTCAACCGCGGCTTCCTTGAGCTGCGCCGCATCGACTGGTCCACGGCGGCCAGCGTGCTGGAGAAGATCATCCGCTACGAGGCCGTCCACGCCATCGCGGGCTGGGACGACCTGCGGCGGCGGCTGGAGCCCGCCGACCGCAGGCTCTACGCCTTCTTCCACCCGGCGCTGGCGGACGAGCCGCTCATCTTCGTGGAAGTGGCCCTGACCGCGGGCGTGCCCAGTGCGGTGGGGCCGCTGCTCGACCGCGAGCCCAACCGGGCGCCGGGGCTCGCGGCACCGCCCACCACGGCCGTGTTCTACTCCATCTCCAACGCCCAGAGCGGCCTCAAGGGCGTGTCGTTCGGCAACTTCCTCATCAAGCACGTCGTGGAGGAGCTCAAGCGCGAGCTGCCGCGGCTGCAAACCTTCGTCACGCTGTCCCCCGTGCCGGGCTTCGGGGCCTGGGTGCGGGGCGTCGTGGCGGACGACCGCGACGGGCTGCTCGCTCCCGAGGACCGCCGCGCGCTCCAGCTCACCGAACGGCCGAACTGGGCCGACAAGGCGAGCGCCGTGGAGGCGGTCAACCGCGCGCTCCTGCCGCTCGCGTCCCACTACTTCCTGCGGGCGCGGACGCCCGGCAACCGGGTGATCGACCCGGTGGCGCGCTTCCACCTCGGCAACGGCGCCCGGCTGGAACGGCTCAACCCGCTGGGCGACCGCTCGCCCAAGGCGCTCAAGACGTCGTTCGGCCTGATGGTCAACTACCTGTACGACCGCGACGAGATCGAGGCCAACCACGAGGTGTTCGCCAACCGGGGCGAGGTCGTGGCCGCGAGCGCCGTGCGCAAGCTGCTGCGCGGCCGCGCCCCCGCCAAGCCCCCCGTCCCCGCCGCAAGGGAGTGACCGTGCCCGCGACGCCCGCCGGTGACCGCCTCTGGATCAAGGACCCGCTCGCGATCGTTGCCGACGGCGACGCCGCGCGGGGCCTGGTCGTGCAGGGCAGCGCGATCGTCGAGCTGGTCGGTCGGGGCCGCGAGCCCGCGGCGCCGGTCGACGCGGTGTTCGAGGCGGGCCGGCACGTGGTGCTGCCGGGGCTCGTCAACACGCACCACCACATGTTCCAGACGCTCACCCGGGCGCACCCGGCCGCGATCAACAAGCCGCTGTTCCCCTGGCTCGAAGCGCTCTACCCGCTGTGGGCGCGGCTCACCCCCGACGACCTCGCGGCCGCGGCCCGCACCGCGCTGGCCGAACTGCTCCTGTCCGGCTGCACCACGGCCGCCGACCACCACTACCTCTTCCCCAGGGGCCTGGAGCGGGCCGTCGACGTCGAGGTCGAGGCCGCGCGCGAGGTGGGCCTGCGCGTGACGATCACGCGCGGCTCGATGAACCTGTCGCGCAAGGACGGCGGCCTGCCCCCCGACAGCGTGGTGCAGGACGAGGACGCGATCCTGGCCGACAGCGAGCGCGTGCTGGGCCTGTTCCACGACCCCGCGCCCGGCGCCGCGGTCCGGATCGGCCTCGCGCCCTGCTCGCCCTTCACGGTCACCAAGGGCCTGATGGTCGAGACCGCGCGCCTGGCCGAGCGCTTCGACTGTCCGCTGCACACCCACCTCTGCGAGACGGTCGACGAGGAGCGCTTCTGCCTGGAGCGCTACGGGTGCCGCCCCGTCGACCTGCTGGAGGAGGTGGGTTGGCTGAGCGACCGCGTGTGGCTCGCGCACGGCATCCACTTCGACGACCGCGAGGTGGCGAGGTTGGGGCGCCACGGGGTGGGGGTGTGCCACTGCGCGGCCTCCAACATGGTGCTCGCCTCGGGGATCTGCCGGACCGTGGAGCTGGAGGCGGCGGGCGCGCCCGTGGGGCTGGGCGTCGACGGCTCCGCCTCCAACGACGCCTCCAACATGATGGAGGCGCTCCGCCACGCCCTGATGATCGGGCGCCTGCGCTACGGCGCCGGGGCCGTCACCCACGCCGACGTCATCCGCTGGGCGACGGAAGGCTCCGCGCGCTGCCTCCGGCGCGACGACGTCGGCCGCCTCGCGCCGGGGTTGCAGGCCGACCTCGCCCTGTTCACCCTGGACGAGCCCCGGTTCGCGGGCGCGCACGACCCCGTGGCGGCCCTGGTGCTGTGCGGCGCCACCCGCGCCGACCGCGTCATGGTGGGCGGCCGGTGGCGTGTCCTGGACGGGCAGATCGTCGGCCTCGACCTCGACAAGCTGATCGCCGACCAGAAGCAGGCCGCCAGGCGCTTCGCCTGAGGAGGATGGGACCCGATGTTCTCGACCGACGCGTGGGACCGCAACGCCCCGCTCTACGAGGCCGCCCGCACGCTGCCCTTCAACCGCGAGCTCGCGGCGGGCACGCTGCCGATGACGGCCTTCCGCCACTACATGATCCAGGACGCGCACTACCTCGTGGGCTTCGCCCAGGCGCTCGCGCTGGCCGCCGCGAAGTCGGATCGGCCCGCGCACGTGGTGCAGTTCGCGAGCGCCGCCGCGACCGCGATCGAGGTCGAGCGGACGCTGCACGGCGACTTCTTCGTGCGATACGGCGTGTCGCGGGCCGAGGTGGAGGCAATGCCCCCCACCCCCGCCGCGCACCACTACATCTCCTTCCTGCTCGCGTCCGGCTTCCGCGAGCCCGTCGCGGTCCACCTCGCGGCCATGCTGCCGTGCTTCTGGATGTACCGCGAGATCGGCCGCGACATCCACGGCCGCGCGGCCCCCGACAACCCGTACCGGGCCTGGATCGACACCTACGCGGGCGAGGACTTCGCCCGCGCGGTGGACGCCATGATCGAGGCCACCGACGTGGTCGCGGACGAGGCCGGCCGGGGCACGGTCGCGGCCATGCACGCGGCGTTCACCCGCGCGGCCCAGCTCGAATGGATGTTCTGGGACTCGGCCTACCGCGACGCGGGCTGGCCGGTCTGACCCCGGCCTCACCCCCGCGCGAGGAAGAAGCGCAGCATCTCGGCCGAGGCGTTCGGCCCGGCCGGGTCGGTGTAGGATCCGGCCGGGTTCCCGCCCGACCAGGCGTGGGTGCCGCCCGCGAGCCGCCAATCCTCGAAGCGGACCGCGCCGGCCGCGTCCCGCCCCACCGTGCGCGTGTAGGCCCGGCCGCCCGGTGCCGTGCCGCGCTGGACGTCGCGCCGCAGGCCTGGCTCGCTCGCGACGAGCCGCGCCAGGATGGCGTCGGCGTTGGCGGGATGGACGGTCTGGTCCGCGTCGCCCTGGAACAGGATGGTCGGGACGGGGCGGCCGGCTCCCGCCGGGGCCGCGGCAGCCCCGCCGCGCATCGCCGCAAAGGCGGACGCGACGTCGCGGGCGGCCCCGAACGCGAGGCCCGAGTGGAGCCCGACGGCCGCGAACAGGTCCGCGTGGGTTTCGGCCAGCACCGCGGCCATCGCGGCCCCGGCCGACAGGCCCGCGACGAAGACGCGCGTGCGGGGCACGCCCAGGTCGGTCGCGACCGCCTGCGCGAGGCCGGCCAGGATCGCGGGTTCGCCGCGGTCGCGCCCCTGGTGGTGCGGATCGAACCAATTCCAGCACAGCGACGGGTTGGCGCTTCGCGGCTGGGCCGGATAGGCCACCGCGACCCCGGCTTCCGCGGCGAGCGCGTTCATGCCGGTGCCGGTCGCAAAGTCCTCCGCGGTCTGCGTGCAGCCGTGCAGCATGAGTACGAGCCCGCGGGGCGGGGCCTCGCTCTCGGGAACGAACAGGCGGTAGCTCCGGGTTCCGGCCGGGCCCGCGTAGGTGCGGGTCTGCATGGGCGACCCGTCCGGCGCGTCGGGCGCCGGGGCGGGTCGGCTCCGGCGCAGCATCTCAGCCAGGCCGGCGTCGAAGGTGGCCGGACGACCAAGGCAGGCGAACGGCGCCGCACCCCCTTCCGTCCCGCCCGTCTCGGCCCACCCCGTGAGGGCCCGCAAGGGTGCCAACCCCTCGTCGAGGCGGCGGCCGAGGTCGGCGGAAGCCCCGCGCCGAGCCATCCGCTCGGCCGTTTTCAGCATCTTGGCGACGATGGACATTCAGGGTTCCCCGAGGCGGCGCGCAACGGCCCTCGATGCGCGGCACATCATGAACCGCTCGACGGGCCCGATCGTTGCTGCACTGCGGCAAAGGCGTTGCGGGACGCCGGACGGGGTGTCCCTAGACAGGTCTGCGGCCGCGGCGGAGAACCAGGCTCGCGTAGCGCGCGCCGCCCCGCGACACGCGGCGGGCGAAGCGCCCCTGGGTGTACATGGCGGCCGCGACCCGGACGTTGCCGCCGTGGTCGCCCAGGATGGCGGCCAGGTAGCGCGTTCCGCAGTCCGCGTTGGCGGCCGGGCTCGCCAGCGGGCCCCGGCACCCGAGGCCCCGCGCCGTGCTGGGCAGGATCTGCATCAGCCCGACGGCCCCCGACCGCGACCGGGCGCCGGGGTTGAAGCCGCTTTCCACGCGCGCCACGCCGAGCGCCAGCGTCGCCGGAACGCCGTGGCGTTGCGCCGCCGCCACGACCAGGCTCGCCATGGTGCCGCGCGCGGCGAAGCTCCGCGTGACGCGCGTCTCGAACCTGACCGAGACGCGGGTGCGCTGCCGGTCGGGGTGGGGACTGCGGGCCTGGGCCGCGGGCGCGAGGCCCACCAGGCAGGCGAGCAGGATCGATCCCGCGGTCGCGAGTGAACGCATGTACGCTTATCCTTGTGCTGGGCGGGCCGGGGCGGCCCGGCGGGGGCCGGGCCTCGTCTAAGGTGTGCTGACCTGGCTGATCTTCGTCCCGACCTGTGAGTTGAGGCGCAAGATACGCCGCTCGTTGCTGGTCGACAGCGCGACCGCTGACCCTTTTTGCTGCACAATCGATCGAAAACGTGGCAGTACAGGCTTGCTAGTCTTTTCACAAACTATTTGTTGCAAATGCGCAACATGACTTGGCGACGCCCGGAACGGGGCGGAACACGTTTTTTCCCTGCGATTACAACAGCGCGGCTTTCCACCGTGCCCGGCGCCTGCTAGGGCTGGCCCCCGTCGGATTACCGCTTGTCAAGCGTTCCCGTGCCGGTCACCTTGCGCCACCCCTGACGGGATGGGCCGACCGGCCGCGACGCGCCGGGCACCGTTCCGCACCACCCACCGCCAGGGCTCGCCGAGCCACCGCCTGGCCCAACAGTCCGGTCCGCCCGATGCACGACGCGCCCACCCGCCCCGACGCCGCCCCGGCCGGCGCGCGCGACTATTCCTCCACCCTGTTCCTGCCGCGGACGGACTTCCCCATGCGGGCTGGCCTGCCCAAGAAGGAGCCGGAGCTGCTGGCGCGCTGGCAGGCGCTCGACCTGTACGGCCGCCTGCGCGCGGCCGCGGCGGGGCGGGCGAAGTTCGTGCTGCACGACGGGCCGCCCTACGCCAACGGCAACATCCACATCGGCCACGCGCTCAACAAGATCCTGAAGGACCTCGTCACGCGCTCGCAGCAGATGCTCGGGCGCGACTCGAACTACGTGCCGGGCTGGGACTGCCACGGCCTGCCGATCGAGTGGAAGATCGAGGAAGCCTACCGCGCCAAGGGCCGCAGCAAGGACGAGGTGCCCGTGGCGGAGTTCCGCCGCGAGTGCCGCGCCTTCGCGCAGACCTGGCTCGACGTGCAGCGCGAGGAGTTCAAGCGCCTGGGCGTGGTGGGCGACTGGGACCACCCCTACACGACCATGAGCTTCGCGGCCGAGGCCCGCATCGCCGGGGAGATCATGGCGTTCGCGCGGAACGGCACGCTTTACCGCGGCTCCAAACCCGTGATGTGGAGCGTGGTGGAGCGGACCGCGCTGGCGGAAGCCGAGGTGGAATACGAGGACTACGCGAGCGACACGGTGTTCGTGGCGTTTCCGGTCACCGGCGAGGCGGGACGGGGCGGAAGCGAGGCGGGCCTCCTCGACGCCTCCGTCGTGATCTGGACCACCACGCCGTGGACGATCCCGGCGAACCGCGCGATCGCCTTCTCGCCGCGTGTGAGCTACGGGCTCTACGAGGTGACCGACGCGGCGGCGGGCAGCTGGGCGAAGGTCGGGGCGCGCTACGTCCTGGCCGACAGCCTCGCCGCGAGCGTGTTCAAGGCCGCCAGGGTGGAGGGGCAGGGATACCGCCGCATCGGCGACGTGTCCGCGGCCGTGCTGTCGGGGGCGACCTGCGCGCATCCGCTCGCGCACGGGCTGGCGGGCTACGGCTTCACCGTGCCGCTGCTGGAAGGCGACCACGTCACCGACGAGGCCGGCACCGGCTTTGTCCACACCGCGCCGAGCCACGGCCGCGAGGACTTCGACCTGTGGACCGCCTCGACGCGCCGGCTCCGGGCGCTCGGGATCGACCCCCGCATCCCCTACACCGTCGACGAGGCCGGCGCCTTCACGGCCGAGGCGCCCGGCTTCGAGGGCCGCCGCGTGCTCACCGACGCGGGTGCCAAGGGCGATGCCAACGAGGCCGTGATCGCGGCCCTGGTGGCCGCCGGCACGCTGGTCGCGCGCGGGCGCCTCAGGCACGCCTACCCGCACTCCTGGCGCTCCAAGAAGCCCGTCATCTTCCGCAACACCCCGCAGTGGTTCATCGCGCTCGACCGGCCGATCGCGGACCTGCCGGGCCAGCCCGCGGGACGCGCGCCCACGCTGCGGCACCTCGCGCTCCAAGCCATCGCGCGCACCCGCTGGGTGCCCGCCGCGGGCGAGAACCGCATCACGGGCATGATCGCCAACCGCCCCGACTGGGTGGTGTCGCGCCAGCGCGCCTGGGGGGTGCCGATCGCGGTCTTCGCGCGGGCCGGCGCGGGCGGCGAGGTCGAGATCCTGCGCGACGAGGCCGTGGACGCCCGCGTCATCGCGGCCTTCGCGGCCGAGGGGGCCGACGCGTGGTACGCGGAGGGCGCGCGGGAGCGCTTCCTGGGACCCCTCGCCAACGAGGCGTGGGAGCCCGTCCGCGACATCCTGGACGTGTGGTTCGACTCGGGCTCGACCCACGCCTTCGTGCTGGACGACCCGGCGAGCTTCCCCGGCCTGTCGGGCGTCCATCGCGTCATCGCGGGCGGCCCGGACGAGGTCATGTACCTGGAGGGCTCCGACCAGCACCGCGGCTGGTTCCATTCCTCGCTGCTCGAAAGCTGCGGCACGCGGGGTGTGGCGCCCTTCGACGCGGTGCTGACGCACGGCTTCACGCTGGACGAGCGCGGCCGCAAGATGTCGAAGTCGCTCGGCAACGTGGTGGCGCCGCAGACCGTCATCGCCCAGAGCGGCGCCGACATCCTGCGTCTGTGGGTGGCGGGCGGCGACTACGCGGACGACCAGCGCATCGGCCCGGAGATCCTCAAAACCACGGCCGACGGCTACCGCAAGCTGCGCAACACCCTGCGCTGGATGCTGGGCACGCTCGCCCACCACGACCCCGCCCGCGCCGTCGGCCCGGCCGAGATGGGCGACCTGGAGCGGCTCGTGCTGCACCGGCTGGCCGAGCTCGACGGCGAGGTCCGCGACGCCTACGCGCGCTTCGACTTCAAGCGCGTGGTGGCGCGGTTGTCGGCCTTCCTCAACGCGGACCTGTCGGCCTTCTACTTCGACGTCCGCAAGGACGCGCTCTACTGCGACCCGCCCTCCAGCACGCGGCGGCGCGGCGCGCTGACCGCGATCGAGCACGTGTTCCGGGCCGTGACCGTCTGGCTCGCGCCCGTGCTCGCCTTCACGGCCGAGGAAGCCTGGCTCGACCGCTACCCGGACGCCGTGTCGGTCCACCTCGAACAGTTCCCCGCCATCCCGGCGGCCTGGCGGGACGACGCGCTCGCGGCCCGGTGGGAGGCGGTCCGCCGCGTCCGCTCGGTGGTCACGCGGGCGCTGGAGCTGGAACGGGCCGCGAAGCGGATCGGCTCCTCGCTGGAGGCGTCCCCCGCGGTGTTCGTGGCGGACGCCGCTCTGGCCGAGCAGCTTCGCGGGGTCGACTTCGCGGACGTCTGCATCACCTCGGCGGTCACGGTCGAGGTCGGGAACGGTCCCGCGGAGGCCCATCGCGAGCCCGACGTCGCCGGCGTCGCGGTTGTGCCTCGCCGGGCCGAGGGCCGGCGGTGCGCGCGGTCGTGGCGGGTCACGCCCGAGGTGGGCGCCGACCCGGACTACCCCGACGTCACGCCCCGCGACGCCGCGGCGCTGCGCGAGCTCGCGGCGTGAGGCGCCGCGCGCTCGGGCTCGCCCTGGCGCTGGTGGCGCTGCTCGTCGACCAGGGGAGCAAGCACTGGCTGCTGTTCTCCTTCGGTCTCGCGGACCGGCAGCCGGTGGTGCTGGCTCCCTTCCTGGACCTGATCCTGCGCCGAAACCGCGGCATCTCGTATTCGCTGTTCACGACCGACACGGACGCGGGACGGCTCGTGCTGCTGACCGTGACGCTGGTCGCGACCGCGGCCCTGGCGGTCTGGCTGTGGCGGGCCAGGGAGCGGACCACGGCGGCGGCGCTCGGCCTGCTGATCGGCGGCGCGCTCGGCAACGCCTACGACCGGTTCGCCTACGGCGCGGTGGTCGACTTCGTCCACCTCCACGCGGGCGGCTATTCCTGGTACGTGTTCAACGGCGCGGACGTCGCGATCACGCTCGGCGTGGCCATTCTGCTTTACGAGGCCGTGCTCGCCCCGCAGTGGCGTCCCGCCTCCAAATTGCCGTGAAGGTCGCCCATCGGAGACCAGCCTGACAAAAGCAGGTCGACCGCTGTTTTGTTCCCGCGTTCTCGGGAAAAAGGGAGTTCGACGTGGGTTTCCGTGCCATGACGGTTCGCGGCCTCGCCGCAGGAGCGGTTTTGTTCGCGCTGTCCGTGCCGGCCTTCGCGGCCGACGACGGCTACCAGAACGTGTTTTCCTCGGTGCTGACCACGATGGGCGTGCTCAAGCCCGACGCGCAGCCCGAGATCGAGTACCGCGAGCGGCCGCCGCTGGTGCTGCCGCCCAAGATGGACCTCGTGAAGCCCAACAAGCCGGTTGTCCGTCCGGCCTCCTGGCCCAAGGACCCCGACGTCATCAAGGCGCGCAAGGCCAACGAGGCCGCCCGCGCCCCGGAGGAAGACCGCTTCGCCAACTCGGCCGGCGGGGTCCTGTCGCGCGACGAGCTGGCCAGGGGCCGCGCCGAGACGGGGGAGACCGGCAACTCGCCCGGGCAGTGCGGCGGCTTCGGCCACAGCGACGCGACCTGCCGCGTGTCCCCCGACGAGCTGCGGGCCGAGTTCGAACACTACCAGTCCGAGAACCCCACCAAGTCCGACGAGATCCAGGCCGGCGTCGAGCCCGATCGCACCTACCTGACGCAGCCGCCCAAGGGCTACATGAAGGCCACGCGCACCGTGAAGGCCACGCACGAGGCGCCCGAGCCGAAGGTCGACGACGCCAATCCGAAGACCGAGCTGATGTACAAGCCCAAGGCCGACGACGAGTGAGCGGCGCCGCGCACCCCGCGGCTTGCCCGCGCGGGTGCGCTCCCCTATGAACGCGCCCTTCCTTCCTCCCCGGGCGGCGTCATGGTGACTGAGGCGACATCTTCCCCGCGCGCCAGGGCGCGGCTTCCCCGCGGCCTGGTGGACCGCACCGCGTCCGAGCTGGCCGCGACCGCGCGCATGCTCGACGCCATCCGCGACAGCTACGCGCTCCACGGCTTCGAGCCGGTCGAAACGCCGCTGATCGAATACACCGACGCGCTCGGCAAGTTCCTGCCCGACCTCGACCGCCCCAACGAGGGCGTGTTCTCGTTCGTGGACGACGACGAGCAGTGGCTGTCGCTGCGCTACGACCTGACCGCGCCGCTGGCCCGCTACGTCGCCGAGCACTACGACGCGTTGCCCAAACCCTACCGCAGCTACCGTGCCGGCCCCGTGTTCCGCAACGAGAAGCCGGGGCCGGGCCGCTTCCGCCAATTCACGCAGTTCGACGCCGACACGGTCGGCTCCGCCTCGGTCGCGGCCGACGCGGAGATGTGCGTCATGGCGGCCACCACGCTGGAGCGGCTGGGCGTCGCGCGCGGCGACTACCGGGTCAAGGTCAACAACCGGAAGGTGCTGGACGGCGTCATGGAGGTCGCGGGCCTGGGCGCCGCGTCCGAGGCGGGACGCCGCCTGACCGTGCTGCGCGCCATCGACAAGCTGGACAGGCTCGGCCCCGAGGGCGTCCGGCTGCTGCTCGGCCCGGGCCGCCGCGACGACAGCGGGGACTTCACGAAAGGCGCGGGGCTCGATGCCGCGGCGGTCGACACGCTGCTGGCCTTCACGGCGGCGGGCCGCGACACGGTGGAGGACACGCTGCGCAACCTCGACCGCGTGGTGGGCGGCTCGGAGCGCGGCCGCGAGGGCGTGGCGGAGCTGCGCGGCATCGCGGAGATCGTGGCCGCCTCGGGCTGTGGCGCGGACCGCGTCACGGTCGACCCCTCCGTGGTGCGCGGGCTCGAATACTACACGGGGCCGGTCTTCGAGGCCGAGCTGACCGTCACGGTCACGGGCGAGGACGGCAGGCCGGTGCGCTTCGGCTCCGTGGGTGGCGGCGGACGCTACGACGGCCTGGTGGCGCGCTTCCGCGACGCGCCCGTGCCCGCCACGGGCTTCTCGGTCGGCGTGTCGCGGCTGTTCGCGGCGCTGAAGGCCGTGAACAGCCCGGTCGTGACGGCGGCGGACGCCTCGGGTCCGGTCGTGGTCTTGGTGCTCGACCGCGCGGAACTCGCCCGCTACCAGCGGCTCGTGACGCGGCTGCGCGAGGCCGGGATCGCGTCAGAGCTCTACCTCGGCGCCTCGGGCCTCAACGCGCAGCTCAAATACGCGGACAAGCGCGGCAGCCGCTGCGCCGTGATCCAGGGCACGGACGAGCGCAACGCCGCCGAGGGCCCGCAGGTGATGGTCCGCGACCTCGTGCTGGGCGCCGAGCTCGCCAAGGCGAGCCGCGACCGCGCCGACTACCTGGACCTCCGGCGGCGCGCGCAGGCCGCCGTGCCCGAGGACCGGTTCGTCGAGGCCGTGCGCGACGTGCTGGCCCGCCACGCCTGACGCCATTCACCGTCGCGCCCGAAACCCGTCGCGCCCGCGCGGCCGGCTTGCTACAAGCGCGGCCGTTCAACCCGGGGGAAAGGCCGCGGCTCGCGCATGGAGGGCGTCACACAGGAAGGCCGGACCGCGATGCTGGCGCGGCTGCGCGACGCCGGCTACGCGCCGACCGACACGCCCGTGCTCGGGCCCGCCTCGGTGTTCCTCGACTTCTCGGGCGAGGAGATCCGCGCGGCCCTGTTCCTGACCAGCGACGAGGCCGGCCGGGAACTTTGCCTGCGACCCGAATATACGATCCCCGTCTGCCGCGCCTACCTGGCCTCGGAGGCCGCGGGCCACCCGGCCTCGTTCAGCTACTGCGGCCCCGTGTTCCGCTCCCGCTCCGGTGCGTCCGGCGAGACGATCCAGGCCGGCCTCGAAAGTTTCGGGCGGCCCGACACGGCCGCGGCCGACGCCGAGGTGCTGGCCCTGGCGGTCGCGGGGGTGGGCGACCTCGGGCTGCGCTCCGCGGCGGTCCGCATGGGTGACGCGGGCCTTCTCGACCGCGTGCTGGAGGCGTTGGACATCTCGGCGTCCTGGCGGCGGCGCATCCGGCGCGGCCTCGACCGGGGGGCGTCGCTCGATGCCGTCGTGGCGAACGGCGCGGTCCGCGCGACCGACCACTCGGGCGTGCTCGCGGCCTTGTCGGGCGCGGACCGCGCGGGCGCCCGCGCGCTGGTCGAGGACCTGCTCGCGATCGCCGGGATCGACACCGTTGGCGGCCGCAGCGCGGCCGAGATCGCCGACCGCTTCATGACGCAGGTGGCGGACCGTGCCGCAGGCGGCTTCGGGGGTGAGCAGCGGCGGGCGCTGGAGCGCTTCCTCGCCATCGCGGGGCATCCCGACGAGGTCGCGCCGCGGCTGCGCGGGTTCGCGGCCGACCTGAGGCTCGACCTCGCCGAGGCGCTCGACCTCTTCGAGGAGCGGGCCGACTTCCTCGCGGTTCACGAGTTCGGCGGGCACGAGCTCGCCTTCGAGGCGGGTTTCGCGCGGCCGGGCTACTACACGGGCTTCGTGTTCGAGGCGCGCCCGGCCGGAGGGCGCGACGTCGTGGTGACGGGCGGGCGCTACGACGGGCTCGCCCGGGCGCTGGGCTGGGACGCCCCGGTCGCGGCGGTGGGCGCCTCCGTCTGGGTCGACCGCGTGACCGGGAGTGGGCGATGAGCGACGACGCGCCGTTCGTGCTCGCGGTGCCGTCCAAGGGCCGCCTCCAGGAGAACGCCGCGCGCTTCTTCGCCCGGGCGGGGCTGACGCTCGTGCAGGGCCGCGGGGCACGGGACTACCGGGGCACGCTGGCGGGGTTCGAGGGCGTCGAGGTCGCGTTTCTGCCGGTGTCGGAGATCGTGACGAGCCTGGCCGAGGGCCTCGTCCACGTCGGGATCGCGGGCGAGGACCTCGTGCGGGAGGCGATCCCCGACGCGGACAGCAAGGTCGACCTGCTCGCGCCGCTCGGGTTCGGCCAGGCCAGCGTGGTTGTGGCCGTGCCGCAGGCCTGGATCGACGTCCGCACGATGGCGGACCTGGAGGACGTGGCCGCGACCTTCCACGCCCGCCGGGGCACGCGGATGCGGGTCGCGACCAAATACGTCAACCTGACCCGCCGCGGCTTCGCGGCGCACGGGGTGGGCGACTACCGCATCGTGGAAAGCCTGGGCGCCACGGAAGGGGCGCCCGGCGCGGGCACGGCGGAACTCATCGTCGACATCACTACCACGGGCGCGACGCTGGCCGCCAACGCCCTGAAGGTGCTGGACGACGGCGTGTTCCTGAAGTCCGAGGCCAACCTGGTGGCCTCGCTCGGCGCGCGCTGGACCGCCGACACCCTCGCGACCGCGCGCGGGCTCTTGGCCCGCATCGCGGCCGAGGAGACGGCAAGGCTGTTCCGCGACGTGACCGCCGTCGCCGACGCGCTGCCCGAGCACGTCGCCGAGGAGGCCGCGAGGCTGTTCGGGGCGGAACGGCTTGGTCCGGGCGACGGTGCGGCCTTCCGCTGCCCGGCCGCCGCGGCTGCGGGGCTTGCGGAATGGCTGGTCGCCCGGGGCGCGTCGTCCGCGGCGGTGAGCCGCCACGAAGGCGTGTTCGCGGCGGCCGTGCCGCTCTACGCCAAGCTCAGCGCGCGGCTGCCCGAGGCTCAGTCCACGTAGCGGTTGTGCAACCCCTCGGCCCGGGCCTTCGACTCGTAGTGCCCCGAGGCGTAGGCGCGACCCGCCGGCACCTCCTCGACGCCGGCGTAGGGGGCGTAATGGTTGTGGGCGGCCTGCCTGACCTGCGCCTGCGGCGGCGACGGGTTCTGGAACAGGGTGCCGAACGACAAGCCGTCCGCGTGGGCCTCGGTCGCGACCGAGGCCAGCACGAGGGCCGCGGGAAGAAGGACGTGACGCATGGCTGACAACCCCTGGTGAGCCGGGCCGTTCTGAAGCCGGCAACGGCTGAGCGTGTCACCCGAGTGTGGCGCGAGCGCGGTCAGGCCGCGGCGGTCCGCAGGGGGGTTGGCCTGCCCGCAACGGCTCGCTCGGACAGCCAGCGGATGCGCGCGGTCTCGATCCCCCACACGGCGCCCAGCATCAGGTAGACGTGCCGCCAGTGGTCGATGTCGATCTGGAAGCCCTGCAGGAGGAACACGAACAGGGCCGGCCAGAACACGTGGGCGAGCCGGGCGTAGGGCGAGCGCGACAGGGCCAGACGGAAGCCCACCACCGTCGTCAGCCCCACCATCAGGAAGAAGGCCGCGCCGCCCAGCCAGCCGTAGGACGCGAAGGAGTTGATGTAGGAGTTGTGCGGGTCGTAGCCGAAGACCAGGCGGAAGCGGAGGGGGCCGAAGCCGTTCAGCATGTCGAGCAGCATCGACAGCGACCGGGCCTGGTTGCCGAAGCGGCCGTTCTCGCCCGTGTCGTAGTCCTGCAACCCGCTGGCGCGCTGGAGGAACACCTCGCGGATGCTGTCCACCGAGAGCAGAACCGCGAGGCCCACGCCCGCCAGGACCAGCGCGATCGCGACCGAGGCCGCGACCCGCCGCCGGACCCGCCGGTCGGCGCTGGCCCGGTAGGTGAACGCCACCGTCATGACGCTCGCCAGGAGAAAGGCGCCCCAGGAGCCGCGCGAGAACGACAGGAAGTTGCCCGCGGCCAGGACGAGCAGCCCGCAGCCCGCGAGAAGCGGGTGGCGCGCCCGGCCCAGGATCAGCTGCTGCATCAGGTACAGCGCCGCCAGGATCAGGTAGGACCCGAGCACGTTGGGGTCCTTGAACGTCCCCGCCGCGCGGCCGTAGAGCGTGAACAGGGGCGCGCTGCCGCCCACGTCGAAGTAGCCCAGGACGCCGAGCGTCGCGGCCACCACCGCGCCCGCCGTGAAGGCCCTGAGGCAGACCTCCGCCCGCTCGGCCGTGCGCTCGGCGAAGAACAGGGCGAAGAACACCACCGTCACGGCCAGGTAGAGCGACTGCAGCATGAACAGGGTGGGGTCGGGCTGGTCCAGGTAGGGGATCAGCGCCACGAAGCCGCCGAAGTTGTAGACCGCGACCAGCGCCACGAAGGGCAGGATGAAGCGGTTGACCCGGAACCCGCCCATGAACCACAGCGGGATCGTCACAAAGGAGCACAGGTCGTAGGGCGAGGGCTCGACCAGCGCGATCGCGCCGCAGGCGATGAACAGCCAGAACGTGCGGTCGACCAGCCAGTCGTAGTTCAGGCGGGGGAGGGCGGCCGCCTCAGTAGGCATTGTCGGCCCTGGCCAGCGCGAGCGGCGTGGCGAGGAGGATATAGAGATCGAACAGCAGCGACCAGTTCTCGATGTAGGCGAGGTCGTGCTCGACGCGCTTCTGGATCTTGACGGGCGTGTCGGTCTCGCCGCGCCAGCCCTTGATCTGCGCCCAGCCGGTGATGCCGGGCCGCACGCGGTGGCGCGCGAAGTAGCCGTCCACGACCTCGTCGTACTGGCGGTCGGCGGCCTTGGCGTGGACCGCGTGCGGGCGCGGGCCCACCAGCGACAGGTTGCCCTTGAACACCACGTTGATGAGCTGCGGCAGCTCGTCCAGCGAGGTCTTGCGGATGAAGCGGCCCACGCGCGTCACGCGCGGGTCGTCGCGGGTCACGAGCCTGCTGGCGGTGGCGTCCAGGCGGTCCACGTACATCGAGCGGAACTTGAAGACCTCGATCAGCTCGTTGTTGAACCCGTAGCGCTTCTGCCGGAACAGCACCGGGCCCTTCGAGTCGAGCTTGACCGCGACGGCCACCGCGAGCAGCACGGGCGAGAGCGCGAGGAGGGCCAGCGCGCCCACGACCCGGTCGAACACGGCCTTCATGACGACGTCCCAGTCCGCGATGGGCTTGTCGAACACGTCCAGCACGGGCACGCTGCCCACGTAGGAGTAGGAGCGCGGGCGGAAGCGGAGCTTGTTGGCGTGGGCCGCGAGCCGGATGTCGATGGGCAGCACCCACAGCTTGCGCAGCATCTGGAGGATGCGCGCCTCGGCCGAGATCGGCAGCGTGAAGATGATCAGGTCGATGCGGGTGTGGCGGGCGAACTCGACGAGGTCGCTCACGTTGCCGACCTTGGGCACGCCCGCCACCATCTCGGGCGAGCGGGCGTCGTAGCGGTCGTCGAAGATGCCCAGCACGTTGAGGTCGGTGCCCGAGCCGTCCCCCAGCGACTGGAGCAGCGAGTCGGCGGCGGGGCCGCCCCCGACGATCACCGTCCGCCGCTCCAGGCGCCCGCTGCGGCCGAGCGCGCCCGTGACCAGCGACACCGCGGCGCGCCCGATCAGCAACCCGCCCAGGCCGAACCCGTACCAGCCCGCCAGCCACAGCGGCGCCACGAGGCCGTCGGCGCCGCAGCCGATCACCAGGGCCGCGGCCAGCCCCATCAGCACGGTCCAGCAGCCGGACAGCCGAACACCCTGCCGGATGGGGCGGCTGAAGCTCGCGGTGGAGTAGGTGCCGGCGAGGTGGAAGCAAACCGCGGCCGCGGTCGCGAGACCCAGGAGCACGATCCCGCAGGCCGGGCCGCTGCCCGGGCGCGGGGCGCCGTAGAGCCCGTAGGCCACCAGCCCGGCCGCGCACAACCCCGCGAACTCGGCGAGGCGGACGAGCCCGACCAGCACGATCGGGGAGAAGGGCGGGGGGACGTCGGCGCCGCCCATCGCGTCCGCGATGGCCTTCAACCGCGCCGGCGAGGTCGCCCCGTCGGTCGGCAAAACGGGCCCGGCCTGGCGGATGTCGTCGGGCGTGAAGGCGGCGGTGGAGACTTTCATGGGAGAACGGTCCCAACGAAGCGGCCGGCTCCGGCCGGAGGTGGCGCGGATGAGGCGTTCAGGAGATGGACCGGGGGAAACCCACGGCCGCCACGGGGGAGGTCGCGCGACGTGCGCGTCGCGCGGCGAGTGCGTCGCGGTAGGCTGCCAGCACGCCGTCCGCCATCGTGTCCAGTCGGAAACGCGACCGCACGAAATTCGAGAGCGTCGCGGCCTCGCGGCGGACCTGCCCGTCGCCGGTGTTGAGGCGGTCCAGCAGGGCGTCGCAGAGCGCGCCGCAGTCGTCGGCGCGGATCAGGCGGTGGCGGTGGTCGCCCAGGATCTCGGGAATGCCACCGACCTCCGTCGCGATCAGGGGAACCTGCGCCGCGACCGCTTCGAGGGCCACGTAGGGCAGGGACTCGGCCCGCGACGGCATCACCAGCACGCGCCCAAGCGCGAAGGCCTCGCGGGCCGGCATCGGTCCCGTGAAGGTCGCGTGGCCCACGAGGCCCAGCCGCCGGACGAGGTCGCCCAGCATGTCGCGGTCCGGGCCGGAGCCCACCAGCACCAGCCGCAGCGGGCGGCCCACGACGGTTCCGGCCTTGCTCAGCGCCTTCAGCAGGGTGTCGATGCCCTTGGCGGCACGCAGCTCGCCCACGTAAACGAAGTCGGCGGCGCCCGGGGCGGGGAACACGGGCTCGAACTCGCGCGGGCCCAACCCGTTCAGCACCACGCGCGTGAGGCAGGGCGGCTCGCCGACCAGCACGCGGTAGCGGTCCGCGATGTAGGCGCTCTCGAACAGGATCAGGTCGGACCGGTGGGCGAGAAGGCGTTCCACGCGCATGTAGACGGCGTGCAGGACGCTCCCAGGCGCGTAGTGCAGGCTGCCGCCGTGCGGCGTGTAGACGCGGATCGCCGGGGCGTGGTGGCCCGGCACCGCGGTCGCGGCCCGCGCGTAGAGGGCCCCCTTGGACCCGTGGCCGTGAACCACGTCGGGCTTGATCGCCCGCTCGGCCGCCACCACCCGGAGGAGGGCCGGCCCGTCGGTTGGATGCGGGTTGCGCCGCATGGGGAAGCGGCGGAGGCCGAGGGTCAGGCTGGGGGCGAGCGCGGCCAGCGCGCGCTGGGCGCCCTCACCGCCCGTCGTCGCGTCGGCGATCAGGCCCACCGCGTGACCCCGGTCGGCCTGCGCCCGCGCGAGGTCGACCACGTGGCGGAACAGGCCGCCCACGGGGGCGCGGATCACGTGAAGGATCTTGAGCGGCGGGTCGTCGTGCCTGTCCACCATGATGGGCCTCGGGGAGTGCGAGGCCCGCTTATCGGGTCGGAACCCTAAAAGATCCGTTCCTCGACCGTGACGGTGTCGCCCGGACGCAGCGGAAAGGTGAGCGGAACCTCACCGGTCACGGGCACGCCGTTCACCGCGCGCGTCAGGGCGACGCCGCGCTGGTAGCCGCGCGGCGTGAAGCCGCCCGCGATCGCGATCGCCTTCTGCACCGTCATGCCGTTGACGAAGGGGTACTGACCCGCGGTGGTGACCTCGCCCAGCACGAAGAAGGGGCGGAACGCTTCCACCTCGACCGACACGTGCGGGTCGCGCAGGTAGCCCGCCTGGAGGCGGCCCTGGATGACCCGCTCGGCCTCGGCCGTGGTGAGGCCGCCCACCGTCACGTCGCCCGCGAGCGGCATGGAGATGTGGCCCGACCCGCTCACCGCGTAGGAGTTCGAGATGTTGTCCTGCCCGAACACGATGACCCGGACGCGGTCGCCGCTCGCGAGCGCGTAGGGCGCGTTGGCCTCGGCGCGAAACAGGTCCGTCCGGTAGGGTTTGGCGCAGCCGCCGAGCAGCGCCAGCGACACCAATCCAAGAACCGAGAATGCGCGCCGCATCGTCTGCACCAGGTTCGAGCTCCGGCCGCGTGCACCGCGCGCGGCCATGTCCTTCGGGTGCAACGACAGGTAAACAAACAGGGTTAATGAACCGCTAAACCGGTGTGCCGCGCGGGCGACCCTCGGTCGCAATGCGCGGGGTCGCGGCCCGGGCCATATCGGGGCGTGGACGGCCGGCCGCGTTCGGTGCATCGATCCGCGCCGGCCCATCCCGCAACGCGACCGAGCCTCCGATGCCCGCCTTCCGCACCAGCCGCCGCGTCCGCCACCGGGCCCGCGACATGTTCGACCTCGTGGCCGACGTCGAGCAGTACCCGTCCTTCGTGCCGCTCTGCCAGGGGCTGCGGGTGATCCGCCGCACCGCGCGGCCGGACGGGTCGGAGGAGGTGCTGGCCGAGATGCGGGTCGGCTACAAGGCCATCCGGGAGTCCTTCACGAGCCGGGTGACGCTGGACCGGACCGCCGGGACGATCCTGGTGGAGTACGTGGACGGCCCGTTCCGGCGCATGGAGAACCGCTGGACCTTCGTGCCCGCGCCGGACGCCGGCGGGTCACGGATCGAGTTCGCGATCGAGTACGAGTTCAGGAGCCGGACCTTCGCGATGCTGATGGGCTCGGTGTTCGACGCGGCCTTCCGGCGTTTCGCGGAGGCCTTCGAGCGGCGCGCCAACCAGCTCTACCCGCGGGAAGGCCGGCTCAACCCGGCCTGAGACGCGTCGGGCGGCGTCACGCCCGGAGGGGTCGGGCCCGGACGGACCTGGCCTAGACGATCTTCGGGAAGGCCGCGTCCTCGAACAGCCGCAAGGCTTCGGCCACGGCCGCCAGGCGGATCGTGCCCCGGTCGGCGGGCTCGAACCGGCGCGCGACGGCGAGGGTCTGGCCGCCGCGGGTGGCCCGCGCGAAATGCACCAGCCCCACGGGCTTGTCGGCGCTGCCGCCCCCCGGGCCCGCGATGCCCGTGATGCTGACCGTCACGCCGGCGGCCGAGCGGTCGAGCGCCCCGTCGGCCATGGCGCGCGCGCAAGCCTCCGACACGGCGCCGTGCTCGTCCAGAACCGCGGCCGGCACGCCGAGCAGGTCGCGCTTCGCGGCGTTCGAGTAGGTCACGAAACCGCGGTCGAGAACCGCCGAGGACCCCGCGACCTCCGTCAACAGCGCCGCCACGAGGCCGCCGGTGCAGGACTCGGCGGTGGCGACCACCAGGGGCCTGGCGCGGCAGGCCTCAACCAGCGCTTCGGCGCGGCGGAGGAGGGCAGGGGGGAACATCGCCGCGGTGTCCCTCAATCGTTGGCGAGCGGCAGCCGGACCGTCGCCGTGCCCCAGGCCGCCATGCCCTCGCGCCGTCCCACGAAGCCCATCAGTTCGGAGGTCGTGGCCTTGAGGCCGACCCTGTCCACCGCGATGCCCGCGATCGCCGCGATCCGGGCCCGCATGGCCTCGCGGTGCGGGCCGATCCTGGGCGCCTCGCACACCAGCGTGGCGTCGAGGTGGGCGATCACGCCACCGCGCTCGCGGACGCGGTCGACGGCGTCGCGCAGGAAGAGGTCCGATGAGGCGCCTTTCCACTTCGCCTGGCTGGGCGGGAAGTGGACGCCGATGTCGCCGTCGCCGATGGCGCCCAGCACCGCGTCGGTGAGCGCGTGCAGCACCACGTCGGCGTCGGAATGGCCGTTCAGCTTGTGGGTGTGGGGGATGCGGACGCCCCCCAGCCACACGTGGTCGCCGGGCTCGAAGGCGTGGACGTCGTAGCCCTGGCCGACGCGGACGTCGAGCAGGCCCGAAAGCAGGCGCGCCTCGGCCCTGGCGAAGTCGGCGGCCGTGGTGATCTTCACGTTGTCGGGGTCGCCCTCGAAGACGTGGACGCGGTGGCCCGCGTATTCCGCCACCGCCGCGTCGTCGGTCAGGTCGCCCCGCCCGTCGCGGCCGGCGCGGCGGTGCGCCTCCAGGATCAGGTCGAAGCCGAAGGCTTGCGGGGTCTGCACGGCGCGCAGCCGGCCGCGGTCGAGCGTTCCCACCACCGCGCCGTCCGCTCCGATCTCCTTGATCGTGTCGGTCACCGCGAAGCCGGGCACCGCGGCCCCGTGGGCCTGCGCGCAGGCCACCGCCCGGTGGATCAGGTCGGCGGTCGAGAAGGGGCGGGCGCCGTCGTGGATCAGGACGGTCGAGGGCCTGTCGGCGCCGTCCCGCTCCAGCGCGTTCAGGCCGAGGCGGACGCTTTCCTGCCGGGTCACGCCCCCGTGGGCCGGCTCGCGCAGCCGCCGGCGCAGGCCCGCGTCGAGGACCGACGCCGCATCGTCGAACAGCTCCCGGTCGTCGGGGTGGATCACGGGGGTGACGCGGATGTCGGGGGCGGCCGAGAGCAGCGCGCGCAACGTGCGGGTGAGGAGCGGCTGGCCGCCGAGCGGCCGGAACTGCTTGGGCAGGCCGAGCCCCGCGCGCGACCCGCGGCCGGCGGCGACGACGAGGACGTGGGGCGGTGCGGCCATTGACGACTTTCAACTCCCCCGAACCGGGCCCTGCCCGGGTCCGCCCCGTCTCGACCGCGCGCCCCGGCCGCACCGCAGCGGCTGGCGAAAATCCGTGCAGCAGACTATCCTGCACAAAGTTTAGCGCGTGCTCCGCCCCGCTGGTTCCGGAGCGGTCTAACGGCAACCGGCAGCGAAGGAAAGACACTTGGTCAGCCCCTCCGTCCGCGCGTCCGGCGACGCCCTCCCCGTCGGCGCGGTGGTTCTGCCGGGCCGCGCCATCCTCGCCCCCATGGCGGGCGTGACCGACCCCGGCATGCGGCGCGCCGCCTGCCGGTTCGGCGCCGCCCTGACGCTGAGCGAGATGGTGGCGGCCACCAACCTGACCGGCCGGGACCCCGTGGCCCGCAACCGTGCGGCGGGCGGCGGCGTCGCGATCCACGCGGTGCAGATCGCGGGCCGCGACGCCGGCCCCATGGCGGCGGCGGCCCGCCTCGCGGTGGACGCGGGCGCGGTCTTGATCGACATCAACATGGGCTGCCCGGCCAAGAAGGTGACGGGCGGCCTGTCGGGTTGCGCGCTGATGCGCGACCTCGACCACGCCGCGACGCTGATCGACGCGGTGGTCGCGGCCGTGCGCGTGCCCGTGACGGTGAAGATGCGGCTCGGCTGGGACGACGCCACGATCAACGCGCCCGCCCTCGCGCGGCGGGCGGAAGCCCTGGGCGTCGCGGCCGTGACGGTGCACGGGCGCACCCGGCAGCAGTTCTACGCCGGCCGGGCCGACTGGGCCGCGGTGCGGGCCGTCGTCGAGGCCGTGTCGATCCCCGTGGTGGTCAACGGCGATTGCGGCACGGCCGCGGACGCGGTCGCGATGCTGGCGCGGTCGGGTGCGGCGGCCGTGATGATCGGCCGGGCCGCGGTCGGTCAGCCCTGGCTGGTCGGGCAGGTGGCGGGCTTCCTGCGCACGGGCCTGCTGCCGCCGGAGCCCGGGCCGGACGCGCGCTGGGACGCGGCCTGCGCCCACCTCGACGCGATCCTGTCGGCCTTCGGGGCCGACAAGGGGCTCCGGCACGCCCGCAAGCACCTCGCGGCCTATGCCGAGCGGGCCGGGGCCCCCGCTGCGGTGCGGGAGCGCCTCGTCACCACGGCGGAGCCGCGCGAGGTTCCCCGCCTGCTCTGCTCGGCCTTCGGGGACGGACCCGGCACAGCGCTTCGCCCCGCCGCATGAACGACTTCGCCGCCCCGCCCGACGCCGGCCCGCTCACGCTGGCCGCCAACGCGGGCCCCGTCCTGAGCGGCCTGCCGCACCCGGTGCTCACCATCGGGCCCGACGGCAGCGTGGCCGACCTCAACGACGCGGCCGAGGCCTTCTTCGAGATGAGCCGCGCCATGATCACGCGGCACCGCATGGCCGACCTCGTGCCGTTCGCGTCGCCGCTGCTGGCCCTGGTGGACCAGGTGCTCGAACGCGGCACGGCCGTCATGGAATACCGCGTGGACCTGGGCAGCCCCCGGTCGGGGGTCGACCGCGTGGTCGACATCCACGTGGCGCCCATGCCCCAGGGGCGCGAGGGCGTGGTGGTTCTGCTGCAGGAACGAACAATTGCCGATAAAATGAACAGGCAGCTCACGCATCGCGGGGCAGCCCGCTCAGTTTCTGCGCTGGCCGCCATGCTCGCCCACGAGATCAAGAACCCGCTGTCGGGCATCCGCGGCGCGGCGCAACTGCTGGAAACCGCGGTGGGCGACGAGGACCGCGCGCTGACGCGGCTGATCTGCGACGAGACCGACCGCATCGTCAAGCTGGTCGACCGCATGGAGGCCTTCTCGGACATGCGCCCGGCCGAGCGGGAAAGCGTCAACATCCACGCCGTGCTGGACCACGTGAAGCGCGCCGCGCAGGCGGGCTTCGCGCGCCACATCCGCTTCGTGGAATCCTACGACCCCTCGCTGCCGCCCGTGCTCGGCAACCGCGACCAGCTCGTCCAGGTGTTCCTGAACCTCGTCAAGAACGCGAGCGAAGCCTTGGCCGACGCGATCGACGGCGAGATCGAGCTGACCACGGCCTTCCGCCCCGGCGTGCGGCTGAAGGTGCCGGGCTCGCGCCACCCCGTCAGCCTGCCGCTGGAGTTCTGCGTGCGCGACAACGGGCCCGGCGTGCCGCCCGACATCGCGGCCCTGCTGTTCGACCCCTTCGTGACCACCAAGGTGTCGGGGACTGGCCTTGGTCTTGCACTGGTGGCCAAGATCGTGGGCGACCACGGCGGCACCGTCGAATGCGAGTCGCACCCGCGCCGCACCGTGTTCCGCATCCTGATGCCGATGTTCGCGTCGCGCGACGGGCGGGGGTCGAGCGTGTAGGCCGAACCCGGCCGAACGGGGTTTTGAGGGTATGATGAACCGCCACATCCTGGTTGCCGACGACGACACGGCGATCCGAACGGTGGTCAGCCAGGCGCTGTCGCGCGCGGGCTACGACGTGCGCACCACCGGCACCGCGGCCTCGCTGTGGCGCTGGGTGCAGGCCGGGGACGGCGACCTGGTGATCACCGACGTGGTGATGCCGGACGAGAACGCCTTCGAGCTCCTGCCCCGCATCAAGAAGCTCAGGCCCGAGCTCCCCATCATCGTCATGAGCGCGCAGAACACGTTCATGACGGCCATCAAGGCCTCCGAGCGCGGCGCCTACGACTACCTGCCGAAGCCCTTCGACCTCAAGGAACTGGTCGCCATCGTGGGCCGTGCCATGAGCGAGCCGCGCGGCAGGCCGGCGCCGCCCGACAAGGACGAGTTCGACTCGATGCCCCTCGTCGGGCGGTCGCCGGCCATGCAGGAGATCTACCGCGCCCTGGCGCGGCTGATGCAGACCGACCTCACCGTCATGATCACGGGCGAGTCGGGCACCGGCAAGGAGCTGGTGGCGCGCGCGCTGCACGACTACGGCAAGCGCAAGAAGGGGCCGTTCGTGGCCATCAACATGGCCGCGATCCCCCGCGACCTGATCGAGAGCGAGCTGTTCGGCCACGAGAAGGGCGCCTTCACGGGCGCCAACACGCGCTCGGTGGGCCGGTTCGAACAGGCCGAGGGCGGCACGCTGTTCCTGGACGAGATCGGCGACATGCCGATGGAGGCGCAGACGCGCCTGCTGCGCGTCCTCCAGCAGGCCGAGTACACCACCGTGGGCGGCCGCACGCCCATCAAGACCAACGTCCGCATTATCGCGGCCACCAACAAGGACCTGCGGGTCTCGATCGCGCAGGGGCTGTTCCGCGAGGACCTGTTCTTCCGGCTGAACGTCGTGCCGCTGCGCCTGCCCCCCTTGCGCGAGCGCACGGAGGACATCCCCGACCTCGCCCGCCACTTCTTCGCCCAGGCCGCCGCGGAAGGGCTGCCGCTCAAGCAGCTCGACGCCGCCGCCCAGGAGCGGCTGAAGCGCTACCGCTGGCCCGGCAACATCCGCGAGCTGGAGAACCTGGTCCGGCGCCTGGCGGCGCTCTACCCGCAGGAGGTGATCGGCGGCGCGCTGATCGACGCCGAACTCGCCACCGAGCCGCCGATGCCCGGCTCCCCGCACGAGACCACCGCAGCCCCCGCGTCTCGCCCGGCGGCAGCCGCCCCGCACGAGGAGGGCGGGCTGATGGGTTCGGTCGAGCGTCACCTGAGCGGCGTCTTCAGCCAGCACGGGGACACCCTGCCGCCGCCCGGCCTCTACCACCGGATCCTCCGCGAGCTGGAGGTTCCGCTGATCTCCGCGGCGCTGGCCGCGACCCGGGGCAATCAGATCAAAGCCGCCGAACTGCTCGGTCTGAACCGCAACACGCTGCGCAAGAAGGTCCGCGAGCTCGACATCCGGCTGATGCGGCTGCCGCGCTGAGGCGCGGAGCGAGCGGGGTATCCGCCCTCAATTCGTCACGATCAGGCAACACTGAGGTATATATGCAACGTGGGAGGCGGGACGCTCGTGCGTCCGCGTCCCTCTCGCGCGAGTGGAACCCAGGAAACCTCGGTGAATCAGGCCGCATCGGGCGCCGTCGATTTCGCCGAACCCCCGCGGCGACATCGGATCACGCTGAAGCTCGGCCCCATCGTGGTCGCGCTGAGCCTCGCGCTCGCGCTCGCCACCTTCGCGATCTTCACGGGCTACACGCCCGTCATTCCGACCGACGCGGTGGTGGTCGACGTCTTTGTCGCGGACGGGGCGATCGCGCTGGTGCTGTTCGGCCTTGTGGTCGGGGAAGCGGTCCGGCTCCTGGCGGCGTGGCGCGCCCGCCTGGCCGGCGCCCGGCTGCACCTCTACATCGTCGGCCTGTTCTCCATCACGGCCGCGGTGCCCGCGGTGATCATGGCGGTCGTGGGGTCGGTGACGCTGGAGCGGGGCCTCTACCCTGCCTTCATGACGGACGTGCGCGGCTTCATCCAGCACACCGCCGACGCGGCCCGGCTGTACCGCGAAACGCAGTGCAACGCGCTGCTGCGCGAGGCCGACCTGACCGCCTCCGACCTCGACCGGGCGCGGATCGGCTTCAACGAGGGCGACTTCTTCCAGAACTATTTCACGTCGCGGGTCCACTACCTGGGCTTCACGACAGCCGTGCTGATGAAGAGCGACGGCTCGGTGGTGCAGCGCGTCGACACCGGCAAGCCCCCGCAGCTCGCCAAGCCCGAGGCGGCCGACTTTGCCGAGGCGGGCAAGCGCGCGCCCGTCTGCTTCGTGCTGGATCAGGGCCGCACCTTCGTGGCGCTGCGGGCGCTCCCGTCCTTCAACGACACGTTCCTCTACGTGGCCCGCCCGCTCGACCCGTTCTCGATCGAGTTCTCCGCCCAGGCCAAAGACATCATCGGCCTTTACGACGTCTTCGACGCGCACCGCCGCTCCATCCAGGTCGCCTTCATCACCATGTACGGCCTGCTCGCCACCATCATGCTGCTGTCGTCCATTTGGCTGGGCCTGTCCTTCGCCAACCAGCTCGTCGCGCCGATCAGGCGCCTGATCCGGGCCACAGACCTCGTGTCCTCGGGCAACCTCTACGTCCAGGTGCCGGTGCGCCGCTCGGAGGGCGACCTCGGGCGGCTCGGCGCCACGTTCAACAAGATGACCTCCGAACTGCGCGCGCAGCAGAACAAGCTGATCGTCGCCAACCGGATGAACGACGAGCGGCGCGTGTTCACCGAGGCCGTGCTCTCGGGCGTGCCCGCGGCCGTGATCGGGGTCGGCGACGGCGGCGAGGTCACGGTCGTGAACGCGTCCGCGCTGCGGCTGCTCGCGACGCCGGGCGCGGACGAGGTTCTGGTGGGCACGCGGCTCGCGGCCCTGGTGCCCGAACTCGGGCCCGTGCTGGAGGAGGCCAGGGCAGGGCGCCAGCGCCTGCACCAGGCGCAGATCGCGCTCAACCGCGGCAACCGGGAGCGCACGCTCGCCGTGCGCGTCACCAACGACCTTCTGCGCGAGGGCGAGTACAGCCACGTCGTGACCCTTGACGACATCACCGACCTCGTGTCGGCGCAGCGCACCTCCGCCTGGGCGGACGTGGCGCGCCGCATCGCCCACGAGATCAAGAACCCCTTGACCCCGATCCAGCTTTCCGCCGAGCGCCTGAAGCGCCGCTACGGCCGCGTGATCAACGAAGGGCGCGACGTCTTCGACCAGTGCATCGACACGATCGTGCGCCAGGTGGACGACATCAAGCGCATGGTGGACGAATTCTCGGCCTTCGCGCGCATGCCCAAACCAATGCTGGAGCTGGAGGACGTTCGCCCCTGCATCGACCAGGTCCTGTTCCTGATGCGCGAGGGCCACCCCGACGTCACTTTCGTGAGCCGCGTCCCCGACGCTCCCGTGACGGCCCGCTACGACCGGCGGCTCGTCGCCCAGGCGCTGACCAACATCATCAAGAACGCCGCCGAGGGCATCGCGGCCCTGCCCGAGGGCGAGCGGGAGCCCGGCCGCATCGAGGTGGAGCTCACCGCGGGTGAGGAGGGCAGGGTGACGATCGACGTGATCGACAACGGCAAGGGTTTCCCGACCGAGAACCGCCAGCGCCTGCTCGAACCCTACATGACCACCCGGGCCGAGGGCACGGGCCTGGGCCTGCCGATCGTCGCCAAGATCTTCGAGGACCACGGGGGCGGCATCGAGCTTCTCGACGCGGCCTGCGACGGCCGCCACGGGCGCGGCGCCCGCGTCCGCCTGTTCTTTCCCATGACGAGACCCGACGCGACGGTGGGCGACAGCGCGCCCGTCGAGCCGGTTCCCGCGCGAGCCTGAGGACCGCCATGGCCACCGACATCCTCGTCGTCGACGACGAAGCCGACATCCGCGACATCGTGTCGGGCATCCTGTCCGACGAGGGGCACGGCACGCGCACGGCCCGCAACTCCGACGAGGCGCTCTCGCTGATCGGGGCGCGGCGGCCCCACCTCGTGTTCCTCGACATCTGGCTGCAGGGGTCGCGCCTGGACGGGCTGCAACTGCTGGAGATCGTCAAGGAGCAGCATCCGACGCTCCCCGTGGTGATGATCTCGGGCCACGGCAACATCGAGACCGCCGTGTCCGCCATCAAGATGGGGGCCTACGACTTCATCGAGAAGCCTTTCAAGGCCGACCGCCTCGTGCTGGTGGCCGACCGCGCGCTCGAAGCCTCGCGCCTCAAGCGCGAAGTGAGCGACCTGCGCGTGCGGGCGCAGAGCCCCACCCGCATCGTGGGCAGGTCGACGGCCGCCAACCAGCTCCGCCAGGCCATCGACAAGATCGGCCCGGCCAACTCGCGCATCCTCATCTCGGGGGCGCCGGGCTCGGGCAAGGAGCTCGCGGCGCGCATGCTGCACGACGCCTCGGCGCGGGCGAGCGCGCCCTTCGTGGTGCTCAACGCCGCCACCATCACGCCCGACATGATGGAGGTGGCGCTGTTCGGCACGGACGGTCCCGACAGCCGCGGCCGGCGCGTCGGCGCGCTGGAGGAGGCGCACGGGGGCACGCTCTACCTGGACGAGGTGGCCGACATGCCGCGCGAAACCCAGGGCAAGATCCTGCGCGTGCTGGTCGATCAGAACTTCCAGCGCGTGGGCGGCACGACCCGCGTCCACGTCGACGTGCGCATCATCTCCTCGACCAGCCGCGACCTCTCGGCGGCCATCGCCGAGGGCACGTTCCGCGAGGACCTGTTCCACCGCCTGTCGGTGGTGCCAATCCGGGTGCCCTCGCTGTCCGAGCGCCGGGAGGACATCCCCGAACTGATCGGCTTCTTCATGGACCAGATCTCGGCCACCGGCGGCCTGCCCAAGCGGCGCATCGGCGCGGACGCGCTGGCGGTGCTGCAGTCGCACGACTGGCCCGGCAACATCCGCCAGCTCCGCAACAACGTCGAGCGGCTGATGATCCTGGCGGGCGGCGACGCGGAGGCCGAGGTCACGGCCGACATGCTGCCCTCCGAGGTCGGCACGCTGGTGCCGGCCACGCCCAACGGGGCAGGGGGCGAGAAGCTGATGAGCCTGCCGCTGCGCGACGCCCGCGAGGTGTTCGAGCGCGAGTACCTCGTGGCGCAGATCAGCCGGTTCGGCGGCAACATCTCGCGCACCGCCGAGTTCATCGGCATGGAACGCTCCGCGCTGCACCGCAAGCTGAAGTCGCTCGGCATCGACTAAGCCCGGGATCGCGGCCCCGGCCGCGCAACTTTTCCTTGCCCGTGACGTGTCCTTGCCCTCCTAATGTCGCGCTGGCGCCCACGCCGGTGCGCGCCTTCGCGCGACCGTCGCCAACCTGACAAGAAGGCGCCCGGAACGGAACGGAACATGGCGGCTGAACGCGCTCAAAACCTGCAAGACACGTTTTTGAATTACGTGCGCAAACACAAGGTCCCGCTGACGATCTTCCTGGTGAACGGCGTCAAGCTGCAGGGCGTGGTGACGTGGTTCGATAATTTCTGCGTGCTGCTGCGGCGCGACGGGCACTCGCAACTCGTCTACAAGCACGCCATATCCACGATCATGCCGGGCCACCCGATCCAGATGTTCGAGGCGCCGGAGGAGACCGCCCAGGCCGAGAGGGCCTGAGGCAACGAGGCGAGCCACCCTGCCAGACCAGACAACTCTCGACGGACTGTCCCATTTCGCCGACGCCGAGCGGGCCGCGGCCGCCGCCACGCGGGCGTTGGTGATCGGCCCCTACCTGAACCAGCGGCGCGGCGCGGCACTGCGGAGCCCGCAGGCGCGCCTCGACGAGGCGGTCGGGCTCGCGGGCGCGATCGACCTCGACATCGTGGGAACCACGGCGGTCAACCTCGCCGAGGTGCGGCCCGCGACATTTCTCGGCAAGGGCAAGGTCGAGGAGGTGGCCGAGCGCGTCAAGATGCTGGAGGCGAGCCTGATCATCATGGATTGCGCGCTGTCGCCCGTGCAGCAGCGCAACCTGGAAAAGGCGTTCGGGGCCAAGATCATCGACCGCACCGGGCTGATCCTGGAGATCTTCGGCCGCCGCGCCAGGACGCGCGAGGGTGCGCTCCAGGTGGAGCTGGCCCACCTCGACTACCAGAAGTCGCGGCTCGTCCGCTCCTGGACCCACCTTGAGCGGCAGCGCGGCGGCTTCGGGTTCCTGGGCGGTCCGGGCGAAACGCAGATCGAGACGGACCGGCGGTTGATCTCCGAGCGCATGGCGCGCATCGAGCAGGACCTCGCCAAGGTCAAGAAGACCCGCGCGCTCAACCGCAAGCGCCGCTCGGACGTGCCCTATCCGGTGGTCGCGCTGGTGGGCTACACCAACGCGGGGAAGTCGACGCTGTTCAACCGCCTGACGCGGGCGGCGGTGATCGCCGACGACATGCTGTTCGCGACGCTCGACCCCACGCTGCGGCTGCTGGTGCTGCCGCACCGGGGCAAGGTGATCCTGTCCGACACGGTGGGCTTCATCTCGGACCTGCCCACCATGCTGGTGTCGTCCTTCCGCGCGACGCTGGAGGAGGTGACCTCGGCCGACGTCATCCTCCACGTCCGCGACATCGCGCACGAGGACACCGACGCCCAGAGCGCCGACGTCACCGCCATCCTGGAAAGCCTGGGGGTCGACGTGAACGACCGGGGCCGGATCATCGAGGTCTGGAACAAGGCCGATCTGCTCTCGTCCGACGAACGGGACGCGCTGGCGGCCCGCGCCCGTCAGAGGAGCGCCGACGCGCAGCCGGTCCTGCTGTCAGCCCTCACGGGCTCGGGTGTGGACGACCTGCTGGACCGGATCGAGCGGCAGGTGGCCGACGGGCACCAGACCTTCGAGGTCGCCCTCGACCCGGCCGACGGGAAGGGCCTGAACTGGCTCTACGAGCACACCGAGACGATCGCGCGCGCCGACGATCCCGACGGCACCGTTCACCTCACGGTCCGGATCGGACCGGAACGGGCCGGACATCTCCTGCGGACCTTCCGCGACGTCGTGCCGGCCGACGCGCCACCGCGGTCCATGCCGGGGCAGGGGACCTGGCACCCCCTCCCCTGACGGGACCGGGTCAGCCTTTGTCGCTCCGCTTGGCCTCGCTCCAGAGCGCTTCCATCCGCGCGAGGCCGGCCTCGGCCGGGTTCGACCCTTCCTTCGCGAGGCTCGCCTCGACGAAGCCGAACCGCCGCAGGAACTTGCGATTGGTGCCGCGGAGAGCCTGATCGGGATCGACCGACGCGTGTCGGGCGAGGTTCACGACCGCGAACAGGAGGTCGCCGACCTCGTCCTCCACCGCGGCGCGGTCACCGGAGGCCAGGGCGTCCGTGACCTCGTCCAGTTCCTCCCGGATCTTGGCCAGGACCGCGCGCGAGTCGGGCCAGTCGAAGCCGACCGTCGCGGCCCTGGCCTGAAGCTTCGTTGCGCGGAGCAGGGGCGGGAAGGTCCCCGGCAGGTCGCCGAGCAGCCCCGGCGACGCGTCGGGCGGCTCGCGCGCGGCGCGCTCGCGCTTTTCCTTCGCCTTGATCTCGTCCCAGAGGGACTTGACGGCGGCCGGCGACAGGTCGCGGGCGGTTCCGAAGACGTGCGGGTGGCGGCGGACCAGCTTGGCCGTGATCGCCTCGACCACGTCGCCGAAATCGAAGGAGCCTTCCTCCTCCGCCATGCGCGCGTGGAACACGACCTGGAGCAGCAGGTCGCCCAGCTCCTCGCGGAGGTCCGCGCGGTCGCCGCGCTCGATGGCGTCCGCGACCTCGAACGCCTCCTCGACCGTATAGGGCAGGATGGACTGGAAGGTTTGGGCGAGGTCCCAGGCGCAGCCGGTTCCGGGGGTGCGGAGCGCCGCCATGATCTCGATCAGGCGGGCGATGTCGCGGGACGCCTGCATCAGGCCTCGGCGTGGCTACGTTGCACGTGAAAGAAGCCGGACCGTCGGACGGTCCGGCTTCGAACTGGGGGCGGGCGGGCGTCGCGGCCCGCACCGGATCGTGTCAGCCGAGCGAGATCGACAGGGCCTCGCGACCCTTCGGCGTGTCGACCACGCGCATGTTCACGGGCTGCCCCTCGGCGAGGTGGGACAGGCCGGCCGGACCGAGGATCGAGATGTGAACGAAGACGTCCTTGCCGCCGTCGTTGCTCGACACGAAGCCGAAGCCCTTGGTGTCGTCGAACCACTTGACCTTGCCCGAAACCGAGATCGCCGTGGACGGATCGGGCGCCGTGCGCCGGGGCGGACGCGGGCTGTCGAAGGAGCGCTGCGGTGCCCGCTCCTGGGCGCCGGTTGTGTCGACTTCGAGCACGCGGGTGACCTGCGCACCCTTGGCGCCGCTGCCGACCATGACCTTCAGCTTGGCGCCGGGCGGCACGGTCTCGTAACCCGCGGACTGGAGCGCGCCGATGTGGAGGAAGGCGTCCCCGGAGCCGTTGGACAGTTCAACGAAGCCGAAGCCCTTCTCGGACTTGAACCACTTCACGACGGCGTCGACGGTCGGACCGCTCACCGCGGCGGCCGGGTCGCCGCCGCCGAAACCGCCACCACCGAAGCCGCCACCACCACCTCCGAACCCGCCACCGCTGTAACCGCCGCTCGGCGCGCCGAAGCCGCCGCCACCCCCGCCGAAACCGCGCGAGGGACGCTGCGGACGCGTGTCATAGGGCGAGGGGGCATCGTCGTCGAAGCCGCGCTTCTTGGGACCGCGAAAATCTCTACCTTTGCTCATCTGACCTGCTCGTATCCAAATGTTTTCTGCCCTTTGTCGCCCATCTGCTCGCCACAGCACCCAATGCTTCGCGTGTCGAAAGTTCAGCCGGCCCGGTCACCCGTTCGGTTCGGAACCGTCCTCCCGGTTCCAGCATAACCCTTAAACAAATGACCGATTACCTTCTTGACATAACCGCCTCCCAATGCAAGCCGCTTTGACAGGCACGGGACGGTTTATTTGCGGCGCTGTCCAACCCGAACGCGAGATGAATGAAGCCGTCGCGGCACCGGGGGCAGGGGAAGCCACTTTCGTGACGAGACGCGACGGCCGAGCGACACGGCCGGGCCCGAACGGCCGCCATTCGCATAAGGTGCATTATGGAACTGCGAAGGGTCCGCTCCCGGTTGCGAAACGCCGTCCCGGTTAGCCGACGGCGATGGTCATGCCGTCGTAGGCCACGTCGACACCTTCGGGGATCTCGGCCTTCAGCTTGGCGTAGTCGAGGTCGGTGTGCAGGTTGGTCAGGACGGAGCGTCGCGGCCGCATCCGGTTGATCCAGCCCAGCGCCTCGGACACCGACAGGTGGCTCGGATGCCGCGCGTAGCGCAGCGCGTCGACGACCCAGAGGTCCAGGCCTTCGACGTAGCGCTCGCTCTCGGGCGGTATCGCGTTCAGGTCCGGCGTGTAGGCCGCGTCGCCCAGGCGCAGCCCGAGCGCCTCGATCTCGCCGTGCTCCAACCGGAACGGCATCAGCTCGATCGGCCCGCCGGGGCCGGAGATCGCGAAGGCGCGGCCCGCCTCGATGCGCGCCTCGTCCAGCAGCGGCGGGTAAAGGCTGCCTGCGGGCGTGTCGAAAATGTAGTTGAAGTTGTGGCGCACCACGGCCGAGGTCGCGGCGTCCATGTGCAGCGCGATGCGCCGCCGCATGTGGATCACCAGCGGACGCACGTCGTCGATCCCGTGCGTGTGGTCGGCGTGCGGATGGGTCAGCACGATACCGTCGAGCTGCCGCACGTCCGCGCGCAGGAGCTGCTCGCGGAGGTCTGGCGAGGTGTCCACCAGCACCACCGTCTTGGCCCCGTTCGCGCCACCGCGCTCGAGCAGGACCGAGCACCGGGTCCGGCGGTTGCGCGGTTCGGCCGGGTCGCAGGCGCCCCAGCCGGAGCCGACGCGGGGCACGCCGCCGGACGAGCCGCAGCCCAGGATGGTGAGCGTCAGGCTCACGCGGCCGCACCCAGCGGCGGCATCTTCGAGAAGAGCCGCAGGACGTTGCGGCTGGTCGCCTCCGCGAGCGCGTCGGGGCTGACGTTTTTGAGCTCCGCGAGGACCGCGGCCGTGCGAGCCACGAAGGCGGGCTCGTTGCGCTTGCCCCGGTGGGGAACCGGCGCCAGGAAGGGCGCGTCGGTTTCGACCAGCAACCGGTCGAGCGGCACGTCGCGCGCGAGGTCGCGAAGCGCCTCGGACCCCTTGAAGGTCAGCACGCCCGAGAAGGAGAGGAAGAGCCCGAGGTCCAGCCCCGTCTCGGCCAGGGCGCGGCCGCCCGTGAAGCAGTGGAGCACGGCCGTGAAGGCGCCCTGCCCCACCTCGTCGCGCAGGATCGCGGCCACGTCCGCGTCGGCGTCGCGGGCGTGGATCACCAGCGGCAGCCCGGACAAGCGCGCCGCCGCGATGTGCGTGCGGAACACGCGCGCCGCGAGCCCGCGCTCGACCCGGTCGTAGTGGTAGTCGAGCCCCGCTTCGCCGATGCCGACGCATTTCGGGTGGCGCGCCAGCTCGACCAGCCGCTCGGCGGCGATGTCGGGCTCGTCACCCGCCTGGTGCGGGTGCGTGCCGACCGTGAAGAACACGTCGGGGTAGGCGTCGGACAGGGCGCACAGCGCGTCGTGCCGCCCGACCCGCGTCGAGATCGTGACGAGCCGCCCGACGCCCGCCGCCCTGGCCCGCGCCACCACCGCGTCACGCTCGGCCTCGAACTCGGGGAAGTCGAGGTGGCAGTGGCTGTCGATCAGCATCAGGCGGGCTGCGCCTCGGGCTCGACGTAGCGGGGGAACACGGGGGCGGGCTGCGGCAGCGGCGTGCCCTCCTGGAGCGCGTGGGCCGCCTCCGCGTGGGCGTAGAGCCGCGCCGCGGGCGCGACGCCCAGCAGGTCCAGCAGCGTCTCCATGGCCTTGGGCATCACGGGCTGGACCAGGATCGCGGCGACGCGCAGCACCTCGGCCGTGACGTGCAGCACGGTCGCCATGCGGGCGGGATCGGTCTTGCGCTTGACCCAGGGCTCCTCGGCCGCGAAGTAGCGGTTCGCGTCGCCCACCACGCCCCACACGTCGGCCAGGACCTGGTGCAGCGCGAAGTCGGCGAGGTGGGCGCGCACGGCCGCGGGCAGCGCGTAGGCCGCGTCGAGGAGCGCCCCGTCGCGCTCCGTCAGCGGGCCCCGCGAGGGCACCACGCCGCCGCAGTTCCTGTTGATCATGGTCAGCGAGCGCTGCGCCAGGTTGCCGAGGTCGTTGGCGAGGTCCGCGTTGATGCGGCTGACGATCGCCTCGTGCGAGTAGTTGCCGTCCTGCCCGAACGGCACCTCGCGCAGGAGGAAGTAGCGTAGCGGGTCGGTCCCGTAGGCGCCCACCAGCGCGACGGGGTCGATCACGTTGCCGACCGACTTCGACATCTTCTCGCCGCGGTTGAACAGGAAGCCGTGCACCACGACCTGCCGCGGCAGCGGCACGCCGGCCGCCATCAGCATGGCGGGCCAGTAGATGGCGTGGAAGCGCGTGATGTCCTTGCCGATCACGTGGGTGGCGGCGGGCCAGTACTGCGCCCGCTCGGCCCCCGCGTCGGGGAAGCCTGTGCCGGTCAGGTAGTTGGTCAGCGCGTCGACCCACACGTACATGACGTGGCCCGGCTCGTCCGGAACCGGGATGCCCCAGTCGAAGGTGGTGCGGCTGATCGAGAAGTCGGTCAGGCCGCGCCGCACGAAGCTCACGATCTCGTTGCGGTACTTCTCGGGCGTGATGAAGTCCGGCCGGCGGTCGTAGAGCGTCAGCAGCCGGTCGCCGTAGGCGGACAGGCGGAAGAAGTAGCTCGGCTCTTCCAGCCACTCGACGGGCGTGCCGGTGGGGGCGAGGCGGGTGCCGCTCGGGCCCTCGACGAGCTCGCCCTCGTCGTAATAGGCCTCGTCGCGGACCGAGTACCAGCCCGCGTAGGTGGCCCGGTAGATGTCGCCGTTGGCCCTGAGGCGTCGCCACACCTCCTGCGCGGCCCGGGCGTGGCGCGCCTCCGTGGTGCGGACAATGTCGTCGGCGCGCGCGTCGAGCAGGCCCGCCACGTGCTCGAACTGCCGCGCCGTGCGGTCGGCCAGCGCCTGCGGGCTCAGCCCCTCGCGGGCGGCGGTCTGCTGCATCTTCTGGCCGTGCTCGTCCATGCCGGTCACGAACAGGACGTCGTAGCCGTCGAGGCGCTTGGCCCGCGCGATGGCGTCGGCCGCGATCCGCTCGTAGGCGTGCCCGATGTGCGGCGCCCCGTTCGCGTAGGGGATCGCGGTCGTGACGTAGAACGGCGGACGCGCGGCCATGGACATCCAGTTCTGCTTCCGCGGCGGGCGCGTGCCTCGCCCCCGAGCACACGCGGGCTACGGGCGGAACGACCCGGACGCCTCGCCCGACAGCCGCACCGCCTGGGCGAGGTCGGCGAACACGGACAAGAGCAGCGGACGCGTGTCCAGGTTGAGCGCCTCGGCTTCCCGCGCCGCGCCGCGCACCTTGTCCCATACCTCCGCCAGGGGCGCAAGGCGACGCGGCGGGGTCGCGGCCCGGGCCAGGTCCCGCGCGCGGGCGTCGAGCCAGTCGAGCACCGTGTCGAGGACCACGTCGGCCGCCCCCGCGCGGTCCGCCGCGACCAGCCTGTCCGCGAGGGCGTGCAGGGCGCGCCAGTCCAGGGCGGGGAGCCGGTCAAGCTCGGCGCGCAGCGCCCCATCCAGGATCGAGCGCGCGTCGTCGAGCAGAGCCAGCGCGCGACCGGCCGAGCCGCCGCTGCGCGCGAGCACGGGGTCGAGCGCGGCCGGGATGGGCGCGCCCGCCTCCGCCAGCACGTCCGTCACGGCGGCGCGCAGGGCGTCGGGACCGAGCGGGCCGAGCGGGAGCCTTCGGCAGCGCGACAGGATCGTGGGCAGGACCTGCGCGGGCCGGTGCGCCACGATCAGGAACAGGGCGCGGGGCGGCGGCTCTTCGACCAGTTTGAGCAGCGCGTTGGCGCTCGACCGGTTCAGGTCGTCGGCGCTGTCGATCACGCACACCCGGTACCCCCCTGCCCCGGCCGAGCGCTGGAACAGGCCCAGCACCTTGCGGACGTCGTCCACGCGGATCTCGTCGAAGAACCGCTTCGACCGGTCGTTCCATTCGCGCCGCAGCACCGCGAGGTCGCCGTGGGATCCGGCGCCCAGGCGCGCCCAGACGGGATGGCCTTGGGGCACCCCGAGGTCGCGCGCCGCCGCGACCTCCGGCGCGCCCGGGTCGGGATGGGCCAGCACGAAGCGGGCGAAGCGCCAGGCCAGCGTCGCCTTGCCGACGCCGCGCGGGCCGCCGATCAGCCAGGCGTGGGCGAGCCGGCCCGAGCGGTAGGCGTGCAGCAGGCCCCGCTCCGCCTCCGCGTGGCCGTGGAGGGCAGCGCGGTCGCGCGGGTGGGGCAGGTCGCCCATCCGGTCGCTCTCAGGCGCCGCATCGGCCTCCGGGCGCCTCACGCGGCGCCCTGCCCCGCGTGAGGCGCCGCCGCGAACTCGGGGTAGAGCCGGACCGTGACCGC
This sequence comes from uncultured Lichenihabitans sp., assembly GCA_964243035.1. Lineage (GTDB taxonomy): Bacteria > Pseudomonadota > Alphaproteobacteria > Rhizobiales > Beijerinckiaceae > Lichenihabitans. The sequence continues at coordinate 23,765 of CAXTDZ010000001.1, read as the reverse complement.
ATCCCAAACCTCGTCCGCGACCTCGACCGCGGGGCGGGACGCGTCGATCAGGCGGCAGCGCCCGTGGTCCGCGGTGGCGATGTTCAGAAAGGCCCGCCGCAGGGCGTCGTGAAACCCTCTTTCCTCGGCCTCGAACCTGTCGGCCCCCTCCCCCTCGCCCCGGCGCGCCCGCGCCCGCGCGAGGCCCACCTCGGGCGAAACGTCGAGCACCAGCGTGAGGTGGGGGGCGTGCGGGCCCACCGCGACGCGCTCCAGCCCCGCGATCAGGGCCGGGTCGAGGTGGCCGAGCACGCCCTGGTAGGCCCGCGTCGAGTCGGTGAAGCGGTCGCAAACCACGACGCCGCCCGTCGCGAGATGCGGGAGGATCACGCGGTCGAGGTGGTCGATGCGGGCGGCCGCGAACAGCAGGGCTTCGGCCGCGACCCCGTGCGGCGCGATCCGCCCGCCCAGCAGCGCCGCCCGGTAGCGCTCGGCGAGCGGCGTGCCGCCCGGTTCGCGCGTGGCCCTGACCGGCAGGCCAAGGCTCGCGAGGCGCTCCGCCAAAAGCCGCACCTGGGTGGACTTGCCCGTCCCCTCCCCGCCCTCGAAGGTGATGAAGCGGCCCGGGCGCCCGACCGGCGCCTCAGCGCTTGAAGACATTGTTGCGGAAAAAGTCCGCCACCAGTTCGAGGCCCGCGTCCAGCGCCCGGTCCGGCACGGTGCCGACGGGCACGTCGGCCGCGGCCCTGAGCGGGACGTCGAGCACCTCGGACGCGCCGCGGAACAGTTTCAGATGCGCCACCCCGGCGCCCTTGTCGACCGGGGCGGGGATCGGTCCGTCGTAGACGATCTTGCCCGTCAGGGGGTCGCCCGACGCGCGCGGCACGAACAAGCGCACGGGGCCGTCCGCCACGAGGTCAACGTCGCGCGAGACGCCCCCGAACACCCGCGCGGTGCCCACCACCGCGCCCGGGCCGAAGACCACCTTGGCGTCGAAGGACCGGAACCCCCAGGACAGCAGCTTCTCGGCCTCCTGGGCGCGGTCGCGCGCCGAATGGAGCCCGTTGATCACCAGCACGAGGCGCTCGCCGTTCTGCACCGCCGAGCCGATCAGCCCGTAGCCGCTTTCGGAGGTGTCGCCCGTCTTCACGCCGTCGGCGCCGATGTTCATGCCGAGCAGCGGGTTGCGGTTGAGCTGGTGGACGCGGTTCCAGGTGAAGTCGCGTTCGCCGAAATACTTGTAGAACTGCGGGTAGGTGTGGATGAGGTGGATGGAAAGCCGCGCCATCTCCCGCGCCGTGACCCGCTCGGCGGGGTCGCTGCGGCCCCACGGGTTGGTGAAGGTGGACTTTTCCAGGCCCAGCTCCCGCGCGCGCTGGGTCATTGAGGCCGAGAAGGCGTCCTCCGAGCCGGACACGTTCTCGGCGATGGTGATGGCGGCGTCGTTGCCCGAGTCGATCACCAGCCCGCGGATCAGGTCCTCGACGCGGACGCGGCTGTTGACGGCCAGGAACATGGTGGAGCCGCCCGAGGTCGCGCCGCCGTGCCTCCAGGCGTTCTCGGAGACCGTGAACGTGTTGTCGAGCTTGAGCCGCCCGTCGGTGAGCTGCTCGAAGACGATCTCGGCCACCATGATCTTGGAGGTCGAGGCGGGCGCCATCAGGTCGTCCGCGTTCTTCTGGTAGAGAACGGCGCCGCTGTCGGCATCCATCAGGATGGCGTAGGGCGCGAGCGTCTGGAATTGTTCGGGGGCCGCCCAGGCGCACCCCGAAGCCAGCCACGCCACGGCCGCGAGGACCGGTCTCAAACGCCTCAGCATCGCCATTCTCTCGCGCGGACCCCTGCCTTGCCGCGCTACCCCTATCATGCAGCCCCCGGCCCGCGGGAGTCCGCGGCGTCGCGCGTCCCCTCAATTCCCGGCGGTAAGGTTGCCCGCGGCTCCCGACCGCGGCGGCGCGGGCCGCGGGTCGTTGATCAGCGCCTGCAGGCCGTCCGCGTCGAAGGGGCGGGCCGGCGGGAGGGGGGCGGGCCGCCCGCGCCGACGCGGGCGCCCGGCGACCGCTTCTGCCGCCGCGACCTGGCCCGCGGTGGCGTCCGCGACGGCGACCGGCGGCCCGGCCGGGGCCGCCTCGGCGACCTCGCGCCTGAAACCGTCCAATTGGGCGAGTTGGCCGTCCGTGCGCAGGGTTCCGGCCAGGCGCTCCTCGTCGTCGCCCGCGAGCCCCGCCCGGCCCACGTAGTCGACCTTGATGCGCGCGGTTCCGGCCCGGCGGAAGTCGAGCTCGTCGGCGACGCGCTGCGACACGTCCATCACCCGGCCGCCGTGGTAGGGGCCCCGGTCGTTGACGCGCACGATCATCGAGCGGCCGTTACCGAGGTTGGTGACGCGCACGTAGCTCGGCAGCGGCAGGGTGGGATGGGCGGCCGAGATCGACCCCTTGTCGAAGATCTCGCCGTTGGCCGTGCGGCGGCCGTGGAACGCGTCCCCGTACCACGAGGCGGTGCCGGTCGCGGAATAGCCGCTGGCGTCGCCGCGCGGCACGTACTGGCGCCCCGCCACCGTGTAGGGGCGCCCGGTCAGGTAGGTGCCCCCGCCCCTCGGGACCGGCTCGCCGTCCGCCACCACCCTGGGGCTCGCGTAGACGCCGAGGCGCGGATCGTAATGTCCCGGAACGTAGGTCGAGGCCGTCGCCTGCGGCTGGGGCTGGTTGGCGCAACCCGCCAGCAGCGCGGCCGCCGCCGCGGCCGTCGCCACCGCGAACCGCCCTCGCGGCGGGAGGCCCGGACGAAGAGCCGGCACGCTCAACGCCATCCAGATGCGCGCATGCCGGTCGGACCCCGCCGCGACGCGCGGCCCACGACGACCCGCGCTCCGCGGACCGATCGCACAATCCAACCTTGCGGCGCCACACCCCGCCAGCCGGAGCCGTTAAGCTTACCCAGCATTGAATGCGAGCATCCTTAACGCTCTCCGCACCGTTCAGGAGGGCGGCACCTGCGACGGAGGGTGCGGCTGAATTGCGGCAGCGCCCGGGTGCAGGTCGCGTCGCGCCGGAAGCGTCGCTTTCAGGGCACACCTGCCCCGCGGCGCCCGTCAAACGTCGAGCGTGTTGTTGCGCTCCCACGCGGTGAAATGCGCCGCGAAGCTGGCCCATTCCGCGGTCTTCAGCTTCAGATAGGCGGCCGAGAAAGCGTCGCCCAGCATGGCCTTCAGCCCCTCGTCGCGGTCGAAGGCCCGCAGGGCGTCGAGCAGGTTCGAGGGCAGCTTCGGGGCGTCCGTCACCGTGTGGCCCATCTGGTACATGTCGATGTCGAGCCGCTTGCCCGGATCGGCCTCGGTGCGGACGCCGTCGAGCCCCGCCGCGATGATGACGGCCTGCAGGAGGTAGGGGTTGGCGGCGCCGTCGGGCAGGCGCAGCTCGAAGCGGCCCCTGCCCGGCACGCGCACCATGTGGGTGCGGTTGTTGCCCGTCCAGGTGATGGAGCTTGGCGACCAGGTCGCGCCCGAGACCGTGCGGGGCGCGTTGATGCGCTTGTAGCTGTTGACGGTCGGGTTGGTGATGGCGGCCAGCGCCTCGGCGTGGCGCATGATGCCGCCCAGGAAGTGGTAGCCCTGCCGCGACAGGCCCAGCGCATCGCCGTCGTCGTGGAAGGCGTTGCGCGTCCCCTCCCCGTCCCACACGGACATGTGGACGTGGCAGCCCGATCCCGTCAGCGCGGGAAAGGGCTTCGGCATGAACGTCGCGCGCAGCCCGTGCTTCTCGGCCACCGAGCGGACCATGAACTTGAAGAACGAGTGCCGGTCGGCGGTCAAAAGGGCGTCCGCGAACTCCCAGTTCATCTCGAACTGGCCGTTCGCGTCCTCGTGGTCGTTCTGGTAGGGGTTCCAGCCCAGCTCGCCCATGGCGTCGCAGATCTCGGCGATCACGTCGTAGCGGCGCATCAGGGCCTGCTGGTCGTAGCAGGGTTTTGGGGCATCGTCGCGCGGATCGGAGATCGCGGCGCCCTCGGGGTCGATCAGGAAGAACTCGGCTTCCACGCCCGTCTTCACGCGCAGGCCGTGGCTCGCGGCCTCGGCCACGAGGCGCTTCAGCACCACGCGGGGCGCCTGGGCCACGGGCTCGCCCTCCATGGCGCAGTCGGCCGGCACCCAGGCCACCTCGCGCTTCCAGGGGAGCTGCACGACGCCCGCGGGGTCGGGCATCGCGAACAGGTCGGGGTGGGCGGGCGTCATGTCAAGCCAGGTCGCGAAGCCCGCGAAACCCGCCCCGTCGCGCTGCATGTCCGCGATCGCCGCAGCCGGCACCAGCTTGGCGCGCTGGGCGCCGAACAGGTCCGTGTAGGAGATCATGAAGTAGCGGATGCCGCGCTCCTTGGCGAGGCTGGCGAGGTCTTGGGTCAAGGGCGCGGTCTCCGTGTCACGCGGCGGGCGGCCCGTCCGGTCTGCAAGAAACCGGCCGTGCGCCCAGGGGCTCGGCCAGGCGCAGGAGGTAGCCGTCGGGGCCCTGGACGAGGGTTTGGCGCTGGCCGAGCTCCGCGTCCCCGGCCCGGTACCAGGCCTCCTCGGCGTCCATGAACAGCGGCCAGCGGCCAGCGGGCGGCGGCGAGCCGGTCGAGCACCGGCGCCAGCGCGGGAACATCGATCTGCAGGTTCAGCCCGCGCCCGAACGGGGCGTCGAGCGGCCCCGTGACCCATTCGCGGGCGCCGGGCCGCCGCCCTTCCAGCATCACGGCCGCGGCACCGAGCGTCAGCATGGCGAAGCGCTCCTCGGGACGGTCGTAGAGGACGCTGAAACCGACCAGCCCGCACCAGAACGCGAGGCTGCGGTCGAGGTCCGTGACGAGCAGTTCGGGCACCAGGGCCGGGAGCACGACCACGGCGCCCCTCCCGCCCGCGCAGTTAAATTCCGCCCTGCCCCGGCACCCAGCCCGTGCCCGCCAGCGGCACGCGCGCCATGGCGGCGGCTTCCACGGTGAGCGCGCACAGGTCCTCGGGCTCAAGGTTGTGGAGGTGGCTCTTGCCGCAGGCGCGCGCGATGGTCTGCGCCTCCAGCGTCATGACCTTGAGGTAGTTGGCGAGGCGCCGGCCGCCGAGCACGGGGTCGAGCCGCGCCATCAGGGCCGGGTCCTGCGTCGTGATGCCGGCGGGGTCGCGGCCCTCGTGCCAATCGTCGTAGGCGCCCGCCGTGGTGCCGAGCGCCTGGTACTCGTCCTCGTAGACAGGGTCGTTGTCGCCCAGCGCCACCAGCGCCGCCGTGCCGATCGACACCGCGTCGGCGCCGAGGGCCAGCGCCTTGGCGACGTCCGCGCCGTTGCGGATGCCGCCCGAGACGATCAACTGCACCTTGCGGTGCATCCCGAGCTCCTGGAGCGCCGCAACCGCGGGGCGGATGCAGGCGAGCGTCGGCAGGCCGACGTTCTCGATGAACACGTCCTGCGTCGCGGCCGTGCCGCCCTGCATGCCGTCCACCACCACGACGTCGGCGCCCGCCTTGACGGCCAGCGCCACGTCGTAGCCGGGCCGCGAGCCACCGACCTTGACGAAGATGGGCTTCTGCCAGTCGGTGATCTCGCGCAACTCCAGGATCTTGATCTCCAGGTCGTCGGGACCCGTCCAATCCGGGTGGCGGCAGGCGGAACGCTGGTCGATGCCCTTGGGCAGGGTGCGCATCGCGGCGACGCGGTCGGTGATCTTCTGGCCGAGCAGCATGCCGCCGCCGCCGGGCTTGGCCCCCTGCCCCACCACGACCTCGATCGCGTCGGCCTTGAGCAGGTCGTCGGGGTTCATGCCGTAGCGGGACGGCAGGTACTGGTAGACGAGCCTGCTCGACTGGCCCCGCTCCTCGCTGGACATGCCGCCGTCGCCCGTGGTGGTGGAGGTGCCGGCCGCCGAGGCGCCGCGGCCCAGCGCCTCCTTGGCGTTGGCGGACAGCGAGCCGAAGCTCATGCCCGCGATGGTGACCGGGATTTTCAGCTCCAGCGGCGTCTTGGCGTGCCGCGAGCCCAGCACCACGTCCGTGCCGCAGCGCTCGCGGTAGCCCTCCAGGGGGTAGCGCGAGATGGACGCGCCCAGGAACAGCAGGTCGTCGAAGTGCGGCAGCCGCCGCTTCGAGCCGCCGCCGCGGATGTCGTAGATGCCGGTGGCGGCGGCGCGGCGGATCTCGGCCAGCGTGTGGTCGTCGAAGGTGGCGGACTTGCGCGGCGGCGTGGGGCGGGTGGCGTAGGACATGGGATGCTGACCTGTTGGGCTTCGGCGCGGCGCTTCGGGCGGCCGCTCAGCCGTAGGCGTCGGCGTTGTCGATCGCGAAGGTGTAGAGGCGGCGGGCCGAGCCGTAGCGCTTGAACTCGGAGGCCCGGACGTCCCCGAAACCCGCCCGGTCGAGCAGGCGGGTCAGCAGGTCGAGGTGCTCGGGCCGCACCGGCTTCTCGACGCAGTCGGCCCCCAGGCTCTTGACGCCGCCGCGCACAAACAGCCTGGCCTCGTAGATCGAGTCGCCCAGGGCGTCGCCCGCGTCGCCGCACACCACCAGCGTGCCGGCCTGCGCCATGAAGGCCGACATGTGGCCGACCGAGCCGCGCACCACGATGTCGATCCCCTTCATGGAGATCCCGCAGCGAGAGGACGCATTGCCCTCGATCACCAGCAGCCCGCCGTGGCCGGTGGCGCCCGCGTACTGGCTCGCGTCGCCCTTCACGGTGACGCGGCCCGACATCATGTTCTCCGCGACCCCCGGCCCTGCCGAGCCGTGGACCGTGACCTCGGCCTCGCGGTTCATGCCCGCGCAGTAGTAGCCGACGCTCCCTTTGACCGCGATCGCCAGCGGCGCGTTGACACCCGCCGCAACCGCGTGGGCGCCGCGCGGGTTGACGACCTCCCACGCCGTCTCGTTGGTGCCGGGGCCGAGGGCGTGGAGCGCGGCGTTCAGCGCGCGCAGGGGCGTTTCGGCCAGGTCCACCACGGGCATGACGGGTCAGCGCTCCCAGAAGTAGACGGTGGCGGGCTCGGGCTCCCACACGCGGGCGTCCTCAATGCCGGGCAGACCCGCCAGCGCCCGGTACTCCGAGCCGAAGGCCACGTAGCGGTCGGTCTCGGCCAGCACGGCGGGCTTGCAGGCCACGGGGTCGCGCAGCACGCCGAAGCCGGTCTTCGTGCCGACCACGAAGGTGTAGAAGCCGTCGAGGTCGGCGAGGCCCTGTTCCAGCGCCTGGCCGAGGCTCAGGCCCTCGTTCATGCGGGCGGTCAGGTAGGCGGCCGCGACCTCGGAGTCGTTCTCGGTCTCGAAGGTGAGGCCCGCGCGCCGCATCTCGCGGCGCAGGTTGTTGTGGTTGGAGAGCGAGCCGTTGTGGACGAGGCACTGGTCGGCCCCCGTCGAGAACGGGTGGGCGCCGAGCGTCGTGATGGCCGACTCGGTCGCCATGCGGGTGTGGCCGATGCCGTGCGTGCCCGCCATGGCGGCGAGGCCGAAGCGCCGGGCGACCTGCGTCGGGTGCCCCACTTCCTTGTAGATCTCGATGGTCTCGCCCGCGCTCATCAGGCGGACGTCGGGGTGGCGTTCGCGCAGGACGGCGCGCAGGTCCAGCGCCCTATCGACCGGCACCGTGAGCACCGCGTGCGTGTCGACGCGGGCAAGGCCGATCTCGGCCCCGACCGCGTCCCCGAGCGCCGCGGCCAGGCCGGCGAAAGCCGTATCGGGGTCGGCGGCCTGCACGGTGACCTTGGCGAGGTCGGCCTCGGGCGCGCCGTAGATCGCGAAACCCGCGCTGTCCGGGCCGCGGTCGCACATCGTGACCAGCATGCCGGACAGCATCCGGCCGAGCTCCGGCTCCAGCGCCCGGTCCTTGATGAACAGCCCGACGATGCCGCACATGCGCCCGCGCCCCGCTTCCTGTGTGACGCCCTCCGGTAGCCCAGGCTAATCAGCCGCGCAAGAAAAATACTTTCTTGAGAAGAACGGAACCGCTACAACCCGCGTGAGGGCGCGCCCTGCCACGCCCGTCGACGCCCGGACCCCGCCCTTGCCGCTCGCGCTGCTGAAATACGGCCTTCGGTCGAAGCATTCCGGCTCCCCGCACTTCCGCTGGACGCCCGAACTCAAGCCGTCCTACGACGTGATCATCATCGGGGCGGGCGGGCACGGGCTCGCCACCGCCTACTATCTGGCGGCCAAGCACGGCATCACGAACGTGGCCGTGCTGGACAGGTCGTGGCTCGCGGGCGGCAACACGGCGCGCAACACCACGATCGTGCGCGCCAACTATCTCACGCCCGAGGGCGTGGCCTTCTACAAGGAATCGGTGGAGCTGTTCCGCGGGCTGTCCATCGAGCTCGACATCAACATCATGTATTCCGAGCGCGGCCACTTCACCCTGGCCCACACGGACGCCGCGATGCGCACCGCGCGCTGGCGCGCCGAGGTCAACAAGCACCTGGGCGTCGACTCGGAGGTGATCGACGCCGACGAGGTGTCCCGCCTCTGCCCCGTGATGAACGTGGGCGAGGACGCGCGCTACCCCGTGCTGGGCGCGCTGTACCATCCGCCGGGCGCCATCGCGCGCCACGACGCGGTCGCCTGGGGCTACGCCAAGGAAGCCATGCGCCGCGGCGTCGAGGTCCACCCCGACACGGAGGTGACGGGTCTCTTGATCGACAACGGCCGCGTGCGGGGCGTCGAGACCGCGCGCGGCACCATCCGCGCCGGCAAGGTCGTGCAGGCGGTGGCGGGCTCGTCGAGCCGCGTCGCCAAGCTCGCGGGCTTCCGCCTGCCGATCAAGACGATCCCGCTGCAAGCCTGCGTGTCGGAGCCCGTCAAGCCGATCCTGGACCAGATCGTGGTGTCGGGCTCGCTGCACGTCTACATCTCGCAGTCCGCGCGCGGCGAGATGGTGATGGGCGGGGCCACCGACCCCTACGGCCTGTATTCGTCCCGCTCGACGCTGGACTTCAAGGAAGGCTTGATGGCCCACATGCTGGAGTTGTTCCCCTTCATGGCGGAGCTGCGCATCCTGCGCCAGTGGGCGGGCCAGGCCGACATGACGCCCGACTTCTCGCCCGTGATGGGGCTGACCCCGGTGGAAAACTACTACATCGACTCAGGGTGGGGCACCTGGGGCTTCAAGGCAACGCCCGTGTGCGGCTTCCGCATGGCCGAGTGCGTCGCGACCGGGCGCCAGCCCGACCTCCTCAAACCCTTCGCGCTCGACCGCTTCCGCTCCTTCGACCTGGTGGGTGAGAAGGGCGCGGCCTCGGTCGGCCATTGAGCGGGGCACAGCCCATGAAGATCATGACCTGCCCGATGAACGGGCCGCGCAACATCTCGGAATTCGTGTGGGGCGGCGACGTCAAGCGCGACCCCGGTCAAGCCTGCACCGACGGGGACTGGGCCGACCACCTCTTCCTGGAGGACAACGCGGCGGGCGAGGTGGACGAGTGGTGGCTCCACGCGCCCTCGAACACCTGGTTCATCGCCCGCCGCAACACGGTCACCGACGCGATCCTGTGGACCAGGACGCTGGACGACTACTTCCGCGGCGCGGCGCCCGCGGGCCACGACGAGCCGCAGGCCGCGGCCGCGAACTCCACCGGGGGCGAGGCGTGAGCGCGCGGCTCGACGGCGCCGGCTGGGGCCTGTTCCTGGACCGCGGCAGGCCGGTCGAGTTCACCTTCGACGGCGCGCCGCACCGCGGGTTCGCGGGCGACGTGATCGCCAGCGCGCTGCTCGCCGCGGGGCGGGTCGTGCTGTCGCGCTCGTTCAAGTACCACCGCCCGCGCGGGGCGCTCACCATGGCGGGGCACGACGTCAACAGCCTCGTCCAGGTCGGCCCCGAGCCCAACGTGCGCGGCGACCGGCACGCGATCGCGCCGGATATGGCGGTCACCTCCGTCAACCGCGCGGGGTCGCTGGACCGCGACCGCTTCGCGGCCTTGGGCCTCCTCTCGCGCTTCCTGCCGGTCGGGTTCTACTACAAGACGTTCTTTCGCCCGCTCGGGGCCTGGATGCGCTACGAGAAGCCGATCCGGGCGCTGGCGGGGCTCGGCGCGCTCGACCCCCGCGCGCCCCACGGCCGCTACGACAAGGCCTACCTGCACGCCGACGTGCTGGTGGTGGGCGGCGGCCCGGCGGGCGTGGAGGCGGCGCTCGCCGCGGCCGAGGCCGGGGCCGACACGATCCTGACCGACGAATGGCGCGAGCTCGGCGGCTCGCTCCTGTTCGGCCGGCTCGGCGCGAGCCGCGAGGCCGCGGTGGAGACGCGCCGCGCGCTGCTCGCCCGGATCGAGGCCGCCCCGACCCTGCGCGTGATGACCGACACGGCCGTGAGCGGGCTGTTCGCCGACAACTACGCGTCCGCGATCTCCGGCAACCGCCTCTACAAGATCCGCGCGGCCCAGGTCGTGCTCGCGACGGGCGGCTACGACCAGCCGCTCGTCTTCGCCAACAACGACCGGCCCGGCATCCTGTTCGCGGACGCGGCCCAGCGGCTCCTGCGCCTGTACGGCGTCCGGCCCGGCACCCGCGCCGTGGTCGCGACCGCCAACCGCTTCGGCTACGCGGCCGCGCTCGACCTCCTGGACGCGGGCTGCGCGGTGGAGGCCGTGGTGGACCTGCGCCCCGCCCCGGACGGGCCCGAGGTGGAGGCCGTGCGCGCCCGTGGCTCGCGCGTGATCCCCGGCGCGACGCTCGTGGGGAGCCGCGGGCGCAGGCGCGTGTCGGCGGTGGCGGTGGCTTCCGCGCCCGACGACGCGCGCCGGGGGGCGGCGGAGTGGATCGGCTGCGACCTGGTGCTCATGAGCGTCGGCTACACGCCCGCCCTCAACCTCGCGAGCCACGCGGGCGCGGTGCTGACCTACGACCCCGCCACCGCCATGCACCGCACCCGCGAGCTGCCGCCCGGCGTGAGCCTGACGGGCGCGGTCGCGGGCGTCTGGTCGGACGACGCGGTCGCGGACGACGCGCGCCGCATCGGGCGGCGCGCCGCGGCCCTGGCGTCGGGCGAGGTCGCCGAGCTGCGGGCGGAGGGCACCCGCGACCGCGGCGCCGAGGCTGTCACCCACCCCTGGCCGATGACGCCCGCGCCCGCCAAGGACTTCGTCGACTTCGACGAGGACCTGCAAACGCGCGACATCGTCAACACGGTGGCGGACGGCTACGACCACGTGCAGCTCGTCAAGCGCTACTCCACGGCGGGCTTCGGCCCGAGCCAGGGCCGCCACGCCAACCTGAACACCGTGCGGATCGTGGCGCGGCAGACCGGCCGCGCCATCGAGGAGGTCGGCACTACGACCTTCCGGCCGCCGCTGGTGCCGGAAAAGTTCGGCCACATGGCCGGCCGGGGGTTTGATCCCGTGCGGCTCACCGCCATCCACGCCCGCCACGTCGAGCGCGGCGCCCGCATGACGCCGGCGGGCGCCTGGCTGCGCCCGGCCTTCTACGGCGGCAAGGGCGAGGGCCCTGCCGCCGTGGCGCGCGAGGTGGCGGCCGTGCGCGGGCGCGTCGGGCTCATCGACGTCTCGACGCTGGGCAAGCTGGAGGTGCGCGGCCCCGACGCGGCCGAGTTCCTGAACCGGATGTACACGGGCGCCTTCGCCAGGCAGCCCGTGGGCCGCGCCCGCTACGCGCTGATGACCGACCAGACCGGCGTGGTGATCGACGACGGCGTCGCCTGCCGCCTGCACGAGCGCCACTTCTACGTCACCGCCACCACGGGCGGGGTCGACGCCGTGTACCGGCAGATGGGCTGGTGGAACGCCCAGTGGCGGCTCGACGTGGACGTGGCCAACGTCACGGGGGCCTACGCGGCCCTCAACCTCGCCGGGCCCCGCGCGCGCGACGTGCTGCGCGCGGCGGGCACCGACCTGGACCTTTCGGCCGAAGCCTTCCCCTACATGGGGGTGCGCGAGGGTGGCGTGGCGGGCGTGCCCGTGCGCGCGGTGCGGGTCGGCTTCGTGGGCGAGCTCGGCTTCGAGCTGCACTGCCCCTCGGGCTGCGGCGAGGCGCTGTGGGACGCGCTGGTCGCGGCGGGACAGCCCCTCGGCCTGCTGCCGTTCGGCGTGGAGGCGCAGCGCGTGCTCCGCCTGGAGAAGGGCCACGTCATCGTCGGCCAGGACACCGACGGCCTCACCAGCCCAGCCGAGGCCGGGCTGGGCTGGGCGATCGCCGGACCGAAGCCCTTCTACGTCGGCAAGCGCGCGGTGGACATCCAGACCGCCAAGGGCGCGTCGCGGCGGCTCGTCGGGTTCACCCTGGCCGACCCGGCGGCGCCCTGCCCCAAGGAGTGCCACCTGGTGGTCCGCGACGGCGGCATCGCGGGCCGCGTCACCTCGGCGGCGATGTCCGACGCGCTCGGCCGGGTGGTGGGCTTGGCCTACGTGCCGCCCGACCTGACCGCCGTGGGCAGCCGCTTCACGGTGCGGGTGGACCGCGGCGCCGAAGTGGTGGCCGAGGTCGCGCCCACCCCGTTCTACGACCCGGCCAACGCCCGGCAGGAGATGTGACCGATGCGCGTGATCGAGGGCCCCCTCCGGCCGACCGCGGGCAGCGCCCAGCCCTCCCCGACGCGCGCCGCGCGGCGGCCCCGCCGGGCAGCGTCGCGGCGGTGACGGAGCCGCTGGCCTTCCCCTACCGGTCTCCGCTGTGGCGCAGGCTCCAGGCGCTCGGACCGCCGCGTTGGACGCCGCTCGCCGACGCGGCCGTTGCGGCAAGCCTCCGCGACGGCGAAGCGCTGGGCGCGCTGGCGCTCGCCGACCTGTCGCCCCTGCCCCGGCTCGGCTTCAAGGGGCGGGACACGATCCGCGCCGTGCGGGAGCGGGGCGTCGTGGCCGAGCCCGTGCCCAACCGCGCGTTCCGCCAGCCCGACGGCGGGCTGTGCCTGGTGCTTGGCCCGGGCGAGGTGTTCCTGCTGGGCCCGCTGTCCGGCGACGGGGCGCGGCTGACGGATCTGGAGCGCGCCTGGCCGGACGGGAGCGGCGCGCGGGTCTACCCCCTCCCCCGCCGCCACAGCCACGCCTGGGTCGCGGTGGCGGGCACCCGCGCCCCGGACCTCTTCGCCAAGCTCTGCGCCGTCGACCTGCGGCCGGCCAAGTTCGCCGACCTGTCCGTCGCCCAGACCTCCGTGGCGCGCCTGAACGCCGTCCTGGCGCGGGCGGACCTCGGCGCAGTTCCCGTTTTCCACCTCCTGGCCGACAGCGCCGCGGCGGTGTACCTGTTCGACGCCCTGGTGGACGCCGGGGCCGAGTTCGGCGTCGCTCCGGTCGGGATGGACGTGCTGCGGGCCGCGGTCGGACAGGACGGGTGAGGATGGCGCGGGGCGGGCCGGCGGAACAGGCGGCGGCGAAAGGGAGCACGGCGCCGGCCCTGGGGCAGGACCCGCACGCGCTCGCCGGCGCGCGCGACAACCTGCTGGAGGTGGCGATCGGCCGCGAGGTCCACGCGTTCCGGACCAAGCTCGGCCTGACGGTCGCGGACCTGGCGGGCGCCGCGGGGCTGTCGGCGGGCATGCTGTCCAAGATCGAGAACGGCGTGATCTCCCCCTCGCTCACCACCCTGCAGGCGCTGTCCCGCGCGCTGGGCGTGCCGGTCACGGCCTTCTTCCGGCGGTTCGAGGAGAAGCGCGACGCGGTCTTCGTCAAGGCCGGGGAAGGGCTCGCGATCGAGCGGCGGGGCACGCGCAACGGGCACCAGTACCACCTGCTGGGCCACACGGCCGACCGGGCGTCGCGCGTGACGGTCGAGCCCTACCTGATCACGCTGACGGCCGAGTCGGACGTGTTTCCCCTGTTCCAGCACGCCGGCCTCGAATTCCTCTACATGCTGGAGGGCGAGGTCGTGTACCGCCACGCAGGCCGGCTCTACCGGATGCGGCCGGGCGACAGCCTGTTCTTCGACGCGGACGCGCCGCACGGGCCGGAAGAGTTGACCGTGCTGCCGATCCGTTTCCTTTCGGTGATCTCGTACCCTCGTGACGAGAGCGCGTGAGGCAGCGTCGCGCGGCCTCGGCGGCGGGTGGTTTCGCCGATCGGGGCAACATCAGGATTGGTTTTCCTGTCCCGAGCGCGACGGGGTCGGCCCCGCGTGGGGTTGCTCTCCCATTCCGCGCGGACAGCGGTGAAACGGGCGGGCATTTTGGCGGGGCCTGCCGCCCCGTCCACATGTCGCGCGGCGCTCCACGCCAGTCGCGCGGGCATCCGGAGCCGGGCGCGACGACCTGGAGGGAACTGCGACCGCGGTGGCGTTTGCGGCCGGACTGGCGGCGCGCGGTCTCGCGGTCAGGGCGGCACTGACTGGCCCGGGGGAGCAGCGGGCAAGCCCGTGGACAGCTCGGCCGACCCGGACCCAACCAAGGCGAAGGATACGTCGGCCTGGACCTCCGGCGCCGCCGACCCGAGTTCGAGCTTATGCAGCGGCTTGGCTGGTCCTTGCACACGTTTGCGGCTATCCAGGCTCTTGCCTGAGCCGCGCGAAGGCGACACCGGGTCGAGGTCGCGCGCGTTACGGGATGTCGGGGCCGGAAGGATCTTCTGGCCCTGCGTGGAAGGGTGGCCGAGCGGCTTAAGGCAGCGGTCTTGAAAACCGCCGTGGGCGCAAGTTCACCGTGGGTTCGAATCCCACCCCTTCCGCCAGGCCACATCGGACACGCTCGCGAATCGGAAGCGTTCCGACGCCCGTCATCCCCGGGCGAGCCCGCGGATCGCGCGTACCGGCTCCGCGTCGCGGGCGCCGACCCAGAGGGAGAGGTCGGTAATCGCCTCCGTCTCGAACCGCGCCACGGTTGTCGCCCCGACCGTCGGCCCCGGACCCGGGCGGGTGCGCGATGCGGTTCAATTGCCGCCGACCTCGGCGCGAAGCTGCCGCGCCTTGCTCAGGTGGTCCCTGATGGTCGGCAGGGCGGATTGCGCCGCCTCGCGGAGGTTCGGGTCCGCGCCCGCGCCCGCGAAGCTCTCCTCAATCGCGGCCGCCTGCGTGTGCACGAGGTCCTGTTGACGGGCGTAGGTCCTGTCGAACTCCGCCCCGCGAACGCCCTGCAAGCCGCTCAGCAGGGCTGCCTGGTCGCTCGACATCCCGGGGCCGGGCACCGGCAATCCGGACGCCACGGCCGCCCGGCGCAGGTCGTCGGCCAGGCGCGAGTGGTCCCGGATCACCTCCTCGGCGAACGCTCGGACGCGCGGATCCTGCCCCTCAACCACGGCGACGTGCGCCGCCAGGATCTCGTACTGGTCGCTCTGCGAGGCGGCCATGACGAAGTCCTGCGGCGAGGGAGGGACCGGGGTCTGCGCCCCGGCCCTGCCGCAGCCGATCGCGATGGCCGTCGCGGCCGCCCCAAACAGTAAGGTTCTCAGCATGACGGCCCTTCCCGCGCTGGCCCGGTCCCGATCGGGCGAGCCCTACGGCTGGCCCTGGCCGCCCGCGGCGCCGTGGATGTTGCCGGTGGTGTAGCTGCCGTCGTCCTCGGCCAGCCTGACGTAGATGCCCGCCAGTTCCGCCGGTTGGCCCGCCCGGCCCAGCGGGGCCGTCGCGCCGAAGGTCACGACCTTCCCTTCCGACGCGCCGCCCGACACCTGCAGCGGCGTCCAGATCGGCCCCGGCGCGACGCCGTTCACGCGGATGCCCTTCGGGCCCAGCTGTTTGGCCAGCGACTTCACGAAGTTCATCGTGGCCGCCTTGGTTTGCGCGTAGTCGTAAAGGTCGGGCGAGGGATCGTAGGCCTGCTCGGACGTCGTCGCGATGATGGCGGACCCGGGCTTCAGGTTCGGCAACGCGGCCTTGATGATGTGGAAGGGCGCGTAGATGTTGGTCCTCATCGTCGCGTCGAAGTCCTCATCGGTCATCTCCAGGATCGAGGCGCGGGACTGCTGCCTCCCGGCGTTGCTGACGATGATGTCGAGGCCGCCGAGCTGACTGATCGCGTCCTGCACCAGGCGACGGCAGAACGCGGCGTCCCTGAGGTCGCCGGGAAGCGGCACCGCCTTGCGCCCCGCGGCCCGGATCAGCTCCACCACCTCGCGCGCGTCCGCTTCCTCGTCCGGAAGGTAGTTGATGGCGACGTCGGCGCCCTCGCGGGCGAAGGCGATGGCGGCGGCGCGGCCCATGCCGGAGTCGCCTCCCGTGATCAGGGCCTTGCGGCCGGCCAGCCGCCCCGACCCCTTGTAGCTCGTCTCGCCGTGGTCGGGCCTGGGATCCATCTTGCTCGCGAGCCCCGGCCATGCCTGCGTCTGCCGCGGGTAGGGCGGCCGAGGGTACTTGGTTGTGGGATCCTGCAGCGGCTTCGGCGCGGCAGGGGCGGCCCCCGACTCCTGAGCCGTCGCCGGAGCGGCCGCGGCGATGCTGGCCAGACCGAGCCCGGCGCCGCCCACGATCTGACGGCGCGAGAGTGAGTTTTCGTTCCCGGACATGGCTATCACCTCGAAGATGCGGATCGCGAGCCGCACGACAGCAACAGAACGCCTGGAACTCACCCGAGGTCCTGCGGCGGGCCGTCGCCTCCCTGCTCCGCCCCGGCGACGCGCACGCGGCATGGGTCAACGCCTGCTCCGTTCACGGAACCGACCGGCGCCAGGTTCAGAGACCGTGACTGACCGGCAGCGGGCGGTCGAGGCCGTCGCTGTCGGTTCCACCGACGCCGGCCTCGCCACGACGACCGGCGGAGGAGGGGCGGCAAGGGCCGTGTCCGACAGTCCCGCGCTCAAAGGGGCCGGTATGGATACGTGTGACGCGACCGCGTGGTTGATTCTCGCTTCCGGTCGTCAAAGGCGGTTCATTTTCTCACCAGCCCCGTCGGGGTCGGGAAAAGGACTGGCCGTTCGAGTTGGTGGGCGATGCAGGGATTGAACCTGCGACCTTCCCCGTGTGAAGGGGACGCTCTCCCGCTGAGCTAATCGCCCGAACCAAGGCCGAAGGTTCGCGAGACCCTGGGGCCGACCGCGAACCCGCGACGAAGGCCACCCCCGTCCAACGAGAACGCTGCTCCGCCGAGCGAAACGCCCGGCAGCGCTCCGGCGGCCAGGAGCAAGCGATTAGGCGCCGACCCGAGAAGAGTCAAGGTCGTCAGTTGCGCGACAGGCCCCTGGCCGCGAGCTCGGTCACGTAGGTCTGCCACAGCGCGTCGCGCTCGGTCGCGAGGCGGTGCAGGAACGGCCAGGTGAACAGGCCCGTGTCGTGGCCGTCGTCGAAGCGCAGCTTCACCGCGTAGTTGCCGACGGGCTCGGCCGCCGCGATGGCGACGTGGCGCTTGCCGCCCGGCACCCGCCGCTCGGACGGCGCGTGGCCCTGCACCTCGGCGCTCGGGCTCGACACCCGCAGCAGTTCGGCCGACAGGTCATGCGTGGCCCCGCCCTCGAATGTGACGCGCAGCACGCGGCCCGCCTCGGTGACGCGCAGTTCCGTCGGCCAGATCTCGTCCCCCGCCATGACCCCGTCCCTCCCCTCGCGCGCCTTGCCGTTTTTCCACAAACCCGGTAGTGCCGCTCAAGACACGTGGGGGACGGCCATGGGCGGGCAGGGGAAGGCGGGCGGCGGCAACCGGTTTACGCCCTGGCACCTGCTGCTTCTGGCGCCCTACGTGGGCGTGCTGTGGGTTCCTTTCTACAACGCCGTCGAGCCTTCCGCTTTCGGCTTCCCGTTCTTCTACCTGTACCAGATGGCCTGGGTGGTGCTCGCCTCGGTGTTGACCGGAACCGTTTACCTCGCGACCCGCTCGCGGTGACCGCGGCTCGCGGCGTGTCACGGACATCTCGGGCGGAAGGCTAAGCGGGTCGGCCCGGACATGACCGCCCGGGCAGGAACGGAGGACCGATGCCCGTCAACTGGGTCGCGCTCGCGGTGTTCGTCGCCTTCTTCGGCGCCGTCACCGTTCTGGGGTTCACGGCCGCGGCCTGGCGGCGGGGCGACCTGGGCTTGCTGCACGAGTGGGGGCTCGCGGGCGGCCGCTTCGGCACGCTGGTGACGTGGTTCCTGATCGGCGGCGACATCTACACGGCCTACACCTTCGTGGCGGTGCCGGCGCTGGCTTTCGGGTCGGGCGCGATCGCCTTCTTCGCGGTGCCCTACACCACGCTGATCTACCCGATGGCCTTCGTGGTGCTGCCGCGCCTGTGGTCGGTGTGCAAGCAGCACGGCTACGTCACGGCGGCGGACTTCGTGCGCGGGCGCTTCGGCAACCGGTGGCTGGCGCTGGCCGTCGCGGCGACGGGGCTGGTCGCCACCATGCCCTACATCGCGCTGCAGCTCGTGGGGCTCCAGGTGGTGATCGGCGCCATGGGGGTCGAGTTCAAGGGCCTCGCGACAGGCCTGCCGCCCTTCGTCGGCAGCGTCGCCGACGACCTGCCCCTCATCATCGCCTTCGTGATCCTGGCCCTGTTCACCTACAAGTCCGGGTTGCGGGCGCCCGCGGCCATCGCGGTCGTCAAGGACCTGATGATCTACGCGACCATCATCGCCGTGCTGGTGCTGGTGCCGGCCAAGTTCGGCAGCGTGTCGGCCATCTTCGCCCACGTGCCCCCGGGCAAGCTGATCCTGCCCGCCCCGCCCGGCGGCACCACGGGGCAGTACTCGCTCTACGCGAGCCTCGCGCTGGGCTCCGCGGCGGCGCTGTTCCTGTACCCGCACGCGGTGACGGCGGTGCTGAGCTCGGCGGGCCGCGACGTGCTGCGGCGCAACGCCGTGCTGCTGCCCGCCTACTCGCTGGTGCTCGCCTTCATCACCCTGCTGGGCTTCCTGGCGCTGACCGCGGGGGTCGACCACGACCCGCGCTTCGCGGAGCTGTTCGCGCGCTACAAGGCGAACGCGGCCGTGCCCGCGCTGTTCCTGTCCCTGTTCCCGGACTGGTTCGCGGGCTTCGCCTTCGCGGCGGTGGGCATCGGGGCGCTGGTGCCCGCCGCCATCATGTCGATCGCGGCCGCCAACCTGTGGACGCGCAACGTCTTCATCGAGTTCATGGCCCCCAACGCGTCGGCGGCGCTGGAGTCCGACATGGCCAAGTGGGTGTCGCTGATCGTCAAGTTCGGCGCGCTGCTCTTCATCGTCTTCCTGCCGCTCGACTACGCGATCCAGCTCCAGCTGCTCGGCGGCCTGTGGATCAGCCAGACGCTCCCCGCCGTCTTCCTGGGCCTGTTCAGCCGCTGGTGGAACGGCTGGGCGCTGCTCGCGGGCTGGGCCGCGGGCATCGGCCTGGGAACGTGGATGGCGTGGCTGACCGGCTTCAAGAACGCCACCTACGCGCTGAGCGTCGCGGGTCTCACGGTGCCCGCCTACGCCGCGATATGGGCGCTCGCGGCCAACATCGTGGTCGCGGCCGTGCTGACGCTGGCCTTCAATGCGGTCGCGGGGCGGGAGCGGCGCGACGCCACGGTCGCGGCCGACTACGCGTGAGGCCCGGCTTCCCATCCGGGGCGCCGTCTCCTATCTGACATTCATGCGCCACCAGCCCCCGCACGCGCTGACGCCAACCGCCACGCCGCCCTTGATCGACCCGTTCGGCCGGGCCATCACCTACGTGCGGGTTTCGGTCACGGACCGCTGCGACTTCCGCTGCACGTACTGCATGTCGGAGGCGACCCGCTTCCTGCCGCGGCGTGACCTGCTCACCCTGGAGGAGCTGGACCGGCTGTGCTCCGCCTTCGTGGCGCGCGGCACGCGCAAGCTGCGCATCACGGGCGGCGAGCCGCTCGTGCGGCGCGACGTCATGCACCTGTTCGCCCGGCTCTCGCGCCACCTCGACGGCGGCGCCCTCGACGAAGTGACGCTGACCACCAACGGCTCGCAACTGGCCCGCTTCGCGGCGGACCTGGCGGCTTGCGGCGTGCGCCGGGTCAACGTGTCGCTCGACACGCTCGACCCCGACAAGTTCCGGGCCATCACCCGCCGCGGCGAGCTTCGCCCCGTGCTGGACGGCATCGAGGCCGCCCGCGCCGCGGGGCTGGGGGTCAAGATCAACACGGTCGCGCTCAAGGGTTTCAACGACGACGAGGCCCCGGCGCTGGTGGCCTGGGCCCATCGCGAGGGGATGGAGATCACCTTCATCGAGGTGATGCCGCTCGGCGAGGACCGCCGCGACGAGCCGGACCGATACCTGCCCCTGGACGCGCTGCGGGCGCGCCTGGGCGAGACCATGACGCTGGAGCCCATCCCCTTCCGCACCGGAGGACCGGCCCGCTACGTCCGGGTGGCCGAGACCGGCGGCCGGATCGGCTTCATCACGCCGCTCAGCCACAACTTTTGCGAGGGCTGCAACCGCGTGCGCGTGACCTGCACGGGCACGCTCTACCTGTGCCTCGGCCAGAACGACGCCGCGGACCTGCGCGAGCCGCTGCGCGCGACCGACGGCGACGGGCTCCTGATGGCGGCCCTCGACCGCGCCATCGCGCGCAAGCCGAAGGGCCACGACTTCGTCGCCGACCGCCTGCTCGCCGCCCCGCGCGTGGCCCGGGCGATGAGCGTGACGGGCGGCTGACCGCTACTTGGCGAAGGCGGGGTTCCTGTCGACGAGCCCCGCCCGGCCCGGCACGATCTTCCAGAGGTTGAACGACCTCGTGCCCCAGGTGCCGTCGTGGAAGCGCGGCGAGTCGGTGATGTCGGAGTTGGTCACGTAGAGCGTTCCGTCCGGCCCCTGCGCGAAGGTGTCGGGCCAGCGCAGGCGGGGGTCGGTGACCAGCGTAGTGCGCTTGCCGTCGGGTTCCAGCGTCTTGATCGCGTCCTCCTGCACCGCGGTGAAGAAGGTGCGGCCGGAGGCGTCGGTCCACAGGCCGTCGTTGGGCTCGTTGTCCGCGACCTTCTTGACGGCCTTGGCCAGGTCGGCGGCGCCCAGGCCCGCGTCGGTCAGCGCCGTGGTGGGGATGCCGTACAGCACCTTGCCGGTCAGCGGCTGCCAGTACAGCGTGCCGCCGTCCGGGCTGAGGCTGATGCTGTCGGCCGCGAACTGGACGCCCTGCCCGTCCGCCTGCCGGAGCTGCTTGCCGTCCACCGTGACGTGGACCGATTGGTCGACCTGCGTGGAGAAGTCGCCGTCGAGCAGGCGCCGCGCCTTGCCCGAACCGAGGTCCACCACCACCAGCGCCCCCGACGCGCCCGAGTCCGTGATGTAGGCGGTCTTGCCGTCCGGCGACAGGCGCACGTCGTTGAGATAGCTGGACCGCGGCGCCACGTCGGTGCCGAAGCCGTAGACGCGCGCCACCCTGTTGGTCGCGAGGTCGATCCTCACCAGCTTGGGGCCGCCCTCCACGGTGGCTTCCGTGTTGGGGGCCGCGGGGTCGATCACCCAGAGCGAGCCCTTGCCGTCGGCGGTCTCCGCCTGCACGCAGACGAAGTGGCTCGCGGGGTCGAGGGGGCGCGCGGCGCGGTAGCGGTTCCACTCGTCGTCCGGGTAGGGGTGCAGCTTGCCGTCGGGCGTGAGTTCGGCGAGCGAGGGGCCGACGTCCTCGGACCAGCGCGGGAAGTTCACGAAGACCCGGCCGGTCTCGGACACCGCCACGCCCGTGACCTGGTGGTCGAAGCTCGCGACCTGCTCGACCGTGGCGGGCCCGGTCCGGCCGGTGGCCTTGTCGAGGGCGGAGGCCGCCTGGTCCTGGATGGGGACGGCCCGTGCCGCCCCGGCCAGGGCGGTGGAGAGGGCGAGGGCGGCGAGGAGGGCGCGCGTCATGGTGGTCCGGAAACGGCGTTGGCGGGTGTTTCGGACAACGCGACCTCCTGCCCGGCGTTCCCGGCCGGAGCCCGCGCTGCTACCCTTTGGCGCGCTGCCGGATCATGAAGTTGTCGAAGGTGTACTCGCTGACCTGCCACCACAGGTATTCCTCCGAGCGGAAAGCCAGCACGGCGTCCAGCAGGTCGCGGAACTTGGTGTTGGTCGCGGCGATGTCGCGGTAGGTGTCGTTGGAGGCCTTGTAGGCCGCCTCCAGCACGTCCTGCGGGAAGGCCCGCAGCTCCGCGCCCGACACCACGAGCCGCTTCAGCGCCGCGGGGTTGCGGGCGTCGTAGCGGGCCAGCATGTCGGCGTCGGTGATGCGCGCGGCGGCGCGCAGCGCGGCCTGGTAGGCGGGCGGGAGGGCGTCGAACCTGGCCTTGTTGAAGGCCACGTGGATCACCGAGCCGCCCCGCCACCAGCCGGGGTAGTAGTAGCTCGGCGCGACCTTCTGGAGGGCGGCGTCGGGGTCGGAGGAGAGCTTCTCGTCGTCGTAGGGGGAGACCCAGGTGACGGCGTCGATCGTGCCGCCGTTCAGGGCCGAGTAGAACTCGGCGCGCGGCGTCTGCTGCGGCTGGGCGCCGAGCCGCTCCAGGATCATGCCCGCGAGCCCGCCGATGCGGATCTTCAGCCCCTGCACGTCGGCCAGCGACTTGACCTGCCGGCGGAAGAAGCCGCCCATCTGCGCGCCCGTGTTGCCGGCCGGAAAGGCCAGCACGCCGTAGTCGGCGAGGAAGGTGTTGAACAGGTCGGTGCCGCCGCCGTCGGTCGCGAAGCCCGCCTGCTGGCGGGCGTTCATGCCGAAGGGCAGCGCGGTCGCGAGCGCGAAGGTGGGGTCCTTGCCGTAGAAGTAGTCCATGGAGGTCTGGCAGGCCTCCACCGTGCCCGCCTGCACGGCGTCGAGCGCCTGGAGGCCGGGCACGATCTCGCCCGCGGGCGACACGTCGATCCGGAACTTGCCCCCCGTGAGGTCCGACACGGTGCGCGCGAAGCTTTCCGCGCCGCCGTACATCAGGTCCAGCGTCTTGGGGAAGCTGGAGGTCAGCCGCCAGGTGACCTCGGCGGCGGGCGCGGTCTGCGCGCGCGCCATGACCGCGGGCGCGAGGCCGCCCGCGACGGCTGCGGCCGCCGCGACGAACCGGCGTCGTCCAAGCCCTTCGCCCATGCCCGATCCTCCCCGCGGCCCCGAGGTCGATCTTAGTCCTCCCGCGCGATCCGGGCCACAGCAGTTCGGGGCGTCCCGCGCGTCAATCCCCGTCGACGACGATGCGGGGCGCCGCGCGGGACGGCTTGTCGGCGAGCCGGTCCAGCAGCGCCGCCGCCATGCCGTCGTAGGCCCGCGCGTGCGGGCCGCCGGGGTCCGAAACCACCACCGGCCGGCCCGCGTCCGAGGTTTCGCGGATCGCGAGGGCGAGCGGCACCTCGCCCAGGTAGGGGACGCCCAGGCGCTCGGCCTCGTGCCGCGCCCCGCCGTGCGCGAAGATGTGCGTCTCCGTCCCGCAATGCGGGCACACGAAGGTGCTCATGTTCTCGATCAGGCCCAGGATCGGCACCTCGACGCGGTTGAACATCGCGATGCCCCGGCGCGCGTCGACCAGCGCCAGGTCCTGCGGCGTGGACACGATCACGGCGCCCGCGAGCGGCACCGCCTGGGCGAGGGTCAACTGCGCGTCGCCGGTGCCGGGCGGCATGTCCACCACCATCACGTCCACCTCGCCCCAGGCCACCTCGCGCAGCATCTGGGTGATGGCCGACATCACCATGGGCCCGCGCCAGATCATGGCGGTGTCCTCCTCGACCAGGAAGCCGATGGACATGACCTTCAGCCCATAGCCGTCGAGCGGGCGCATGGTGCGGCCCTCGATCAGCTCCGGCTTGGAGTTGAGACCGAGGAGCCGCGGCACGGACGGGCCGTAGACGTCGGCGTCGAGCAGGGCCACGCGCCGGCCCCGCGCCTGGAGGGCGAGCGCCAGGTTCACGGCCGTGGTGGACTTGCCGACCCCGCCCTTGCCGGACGCCACCGCGACGATGCGCCCGACGCCCGGCACGGCCTGGTTGGCGCGGGCCGCCTGGGCTCGCGGGCCGGGGGCGGCGGGAGGCGGCGGCACGGGCCGGGCCGGGGC